>MZGQ01000030.1 GCA_002085115.1 Desulfococcus sp. 4484_241 | reverse complement strand
TACAGACAAAACAGTACACCATGGTGGAATTTTTTTCTTGACTTTGAATGTTGGTTTTATGGTATGAATTTAGTGTCATTTTGTGAATTTTATGTCACGCCTTGCCTTACGTGCATTAACAGGGAGAGAAAACCGTGCAGGAATCTGGCCTCTCACGCCGCGAACGGGAAAAGCTCAGGCACCGCCAGGAGATTCTCGATGTGGCGCTCCAGCTTTTTTCAGAAAAAGGGTTCCACAATGTTTCGATGCACGAAATCGCCCAAAAGGCCGAGTTTGCCATTGGAACAATGTACAAGTTTTTCAAAAACAAGGCCGATCTTTACAGGGCGCTTGTTCTTGATCTTGCCGATAAGTTTCACTACGGGCTGACAAAGGCCATTGAGCAGCCCGGCAACGAGATCGAAAAGATAGAGAACTACATCAGAGCCAAGGGCGACGTATTCATCTCCAACGTTCCCATGATACGCCTCTACCTTGCCGAGACCAGGGGGGCGACCTTCAACGTCAAGGCCGGGCTCGATGAGGAGCTCAAGGAGAGATACGAAGAATTTATGGCCAGGCTGGCCGGTATTTTTGAAAGCGGCATAAGGAAAAAGCTGTTCAGGCCGGTTGCGGACCCCTACTACCTGGCGGTGTCAATCAACAGTATCACCAACGCGTTTCTCATGCTCTGGCTGGAGGACCCGGACAGCCATTTATACCATGAGAACGTGAACACCATCCTAAGAATATTTTTCGAAGGGGTGTGCCGGGAAACCGGCTGTACTGCGGAGACAGGCCGGTAGCAGTATGTCACATGGAACATGCCGGGTAAGGCAAAACAGCAGGTGCTTGATAACCTGGAGGCATTGCGATGAATGGTAATCACTGGTTGAGGCCGGCAGTGCTGCTATTTTGTATGATGGCCGCGCTTGCGGCTGTTCCCTGCACGGCCACCGGGCCGGGAAACATTCTAACCCTGGATGCAGCGGTCAGGGAGGCTGTCAACAACAACCCCCTCATCCGCCAGGCCGTGGAAAAGGAAAGGGCCGCGATCGCGGCCGAAAAGAGCGCGGGGGCTGACCTTCTGCCGAAATTCTCCGCTTCCTATTCCTACAACCGCCTGAAAGAGACCCCTTATGCTGTTTTTGGCGGAGTCAGGCTCAATATAGGTGCGAAAGACGATTTTTCATGGGATGTGACGGTTGTTCAGCCTCTTTTTGCCGGGTTCGCCCTGACAACGAAACGCGAAATGGCTCTGCTTGGAATCGACATGCAGAAGACCGCAATGGAGCAGGCCGTGCTGGACGTGGCCGCACAGGCCAAGGTCGCCTATTTAAGGGTGCTGCTGGCAAAAAAAAGGCTTGAGGTGGCACGCGAGGAGGTGGAGCAGCTGGAGGCCCATGTGCATGATGCGAAACAGCTGTATGACCAGGGGATGGTGCCGCACAACGACCTGCTGAAATCCCAGGTGGCCCTTGCCCAGGCGCGCCAGGGCCGGGTGACCGCGGAAAGCGATCTTGAAGTGGCCATCTCGGCGCTGAACATCGCCCTTGGACGGAACGTCATGGAACAGACGGTTGTCGGGGATCTCCCCGCCTTTGAGCCCGGCGTTTACAACCTCCCTGAGCTTTTTGAAAAAGCGCTCAAAAACCGGCCCGAGCTGAGGCAGCTGAAGATCGCCCTGAAGCAGGCCGGACTTAAGGTTAAGCTTGCCGGCAGCTCTTATTATCCTACAGTTTCCCTTATAGGAAGGTATGAACAGACCGGTGATAACGCCAGGGCAACCAATAATGATTTTGGAAATTTTTATAACGCCGTGGTGGGGGTCCAGGCGCAATGGACCTTTTTCCAGTGGGGAAAGACCGGGGCGGACAGGGCTAACGCGATTCACGAAAAAGCCGCTCTCGAGCAGAAGATAAAGTCCGTCAGGGACAGCGTGCTTCTTCAGGTCAGGCAGGCGTTCCAGGATATTATGGTTGCCGAAAAGAATATCGACACCGCCCGCAAGGCCCTTGCCCAGGCAAGGGAAAATTTCAGGATTACAGATCTGCAATACAAGGCCGGAACGACAACATCCACGGAGCTGCTGGATGCCAGAACCTTTCTCACACAGGCCGAGGTCAATCACTACGGTGCCCTTTACGGCTACAGGATTGCAGAGGCCCAGCTCAAACGGGCTGTCGGGGAAAAATAACGAAGGAGAACCGAACATGAAAGAACAAGGCAGTCGGGAAAAAAGGATATTTCGCATCGTGGCAGGTTGCATCCTTGTTTTCCTGCTAATAGCGGCGGTCAATGTCTGGAGGGCTAAAACCCGGAAAACGGGTTCCACAAACAGCGAAGCAGCGGTGCCGGTCCAGGTGTTTTCCGTCAAAACGGGAGATCTGGACCGGTCCCTTGAAGTGACCGGCGATCTTCTTTCCCTGGAGGATGTTTTTATCTATCCAAAAATACCGGGCAAGATCATCGAGAAGTTTTTTGTGGAAAAGGGTGATTACGTGGAAAAGGGCCAGATCGTGGCTTCCCTTGAAAAGGCACAGATTATTGCGAAGCGTAATCGCGCACTGGCTCAGGTGGAGGTGGCGAAGGCCAACCTGGATGTTCTGAAAAAGGATTTTGACCGCATAAAGTCGCTTTACGATAAAAAGGCCATATCAAGACAGAAGCTGGATCATATCTCCGCTCAGCTTTCGGCAGCAAAGGCGCAGCTCAAGGAGGCCGATGCCGCTTTGAAGGAGATAGACGTTTTTTACCGTGACCATGATATCAGGGCCACGATCTCCGGAATTGTCGCTGACCGTTACGTGGATGCCGGAAGCACTTCGAGCACCGACCATCCAATCCTGAGGATTTCCAATGAAGCGACGCTCAAGCTCGAGGCCGCCGTGCCGGAAAGGGATTTTCCCTATGTGCATAAGGGGATGGATGTCAGGTTCACGGTTGACGCCTGTCCGGGACAGGTTTTCTCCGGCAGGGTGGCAGTGGTTTATCCAACCATAGACCCAAGAACGCGAACGGCAAAACTGGAGATCCATGTCTCCAACCCGGATCTTCGCCTGCGGTCGGGAATGTTCGCCAACGTGAAGCTCTCTTTCGGAAAACAGCAGGCTCTCATCGTTCCCATAGACTGCCTGAGCAGAATGCCGGGCACGGGCAGCTATTATGTTTACGTGGTTGAAGATGGAAAGGCCTGCCTGAAAAATATCGAAACCGGCGCAAGGCAGCGTGGCCTGGTGGAGGTGACCTCCGGCCTGGCCGAGGGTGACCGGGTGGTTATCAAGGGCCAGATGAGGCTCAAGGACGGAACTCCGGTACGTGTGATAGAAGCATCCCCCCTGGAAACGGACAAAAGATAAGGCGCAGAAACGATGAGGCTTCCCGAATTTTCCGTAAAGCAGCCGGTAGCTACGCTGATGCTTTTTTTTGGGTTTATCCTGCTTGGGACGATCTGTATCTTCATGCTCAACATCGATATGCTCCCAAGCATTGAGCCCCCGGTGGTTTCCATTCTGACCACCTGGCCCGGAGCGAGCGCATCCGACGTTGAAACAGAGGTTACCAAGGTTATCGAGGACAAGGTGAACGCGGTGAACAACCTCGACAAGCTGACCTCAAAATCTTTGGACAACCTGTCGGTTATCAGCTGCAAGTTTAACTGGGGCACGAACCTTGACGTGGCCACCAACGACCTCCGGGACAAGATAGAACTTGCAAAAAGGGATCTTCCCAGGGATATCGAGTCCCCCATGCTTTTCAAGTTCAGCAGCGCCACCGCACCTATCATGTTTATGACCGTAAGCGCGGACAAAACCTGGCCCCGGCTTTACCGGCTGGTGGACAAGCGAATTTCCGACGAGCTCAAGCGGGTGCCGGGAGTCGGTGCCATCATACTTCACGGCGGGCTGCGCCGCAGGATCAACGTATATTTCGATTTCAAGAAGATTGAAGGCTACCATCTTTCCCTTCCAATGATTAACCAAATCCTGGCCGCCGAAAACCTGAACCTTCCCTCCGGGAACATCAAGACAGGGCTGCGGGAGTATTTCGTGCGCGTGCCCGCCCGCTATAAATCGATCGATGAAATTAAAAACACAATTATTGGTTACCATGAAAAGCGGCCAATCTATCTCAGGGATGTCGCAAAAGTCGAAGACGCCTACAAACCAATGGATCTGAACGGATGGGGGGACGGAAAAAAAGCCATAGTCCTTATCCTGCAGAAGCAGGAGGGGAAAAACACCGTGGCGGTCGCAGACAGGGTCAAGGCAAGGTTGAGGGAAATAGAAAAGACCCTGCCCGTGGATGTCCGTATAAACATCGTATCAAACAGCGCCGAGGATATACTTACCAGCGTAAGGAACCTCCGCAGCACCCTGTTTTGGGGCATCTTTTTTGTCGTGCTGGTTACGATACTGTTCCTCAGGCGGCTCAGGGCATCGGTCATAGTCGCCCTCACCATACCCTTTTCACTTATCATATCGTTTATCTTCCTTTACCTTGGCGGATACACCATCAACCTTGTATCACTGATGTCCCTTGCAATAGCATCCGGCATGGTGGTGGACAACGGGATAGTAGTGCTTGAAAATATCGTCCGTCACCTTGACCGCGGTGCAAAACCGGGGGTTGCCGCTATCTTCGGCGCGTCAGAGATGGGAATGGCCATAACCGCTTCCAGCCTTACCACCGTGGTGGTGTTTGTGCCGCTGATGTTCCTCACCGGGCTTGCCGGGATTATCTTCAGGCAGCTCGGCTTTGTGATCGTGGTCACAATCCTTGGGTCGCTGTTTACCGCTCTTACAATGACCCCGATGCTCGCTTCAAGATGGGTCGGCAGGGAGCGTGCGGCCAGCCACAACCCGCAGGGTGTGCTGAACAGGTTCTATTCGTTGGGTGAACGCTGGTTCAATGCCGTTGAGCGCGGTTATGAGGCCCTGCTTGCATGGGCGCTGGAATATCGGAAAACCATTTTTTTCATGGCCGTTGCGATTTTCCTGAGCAGCCTTTCGCTGATACCCCTTCTTTCCACCTCGTTCATGCCTAAAGTGGATACAGGTGACGTGGCGATCGTTTTTCGCCTGGCCGAGGGAACGCGGATCGAGGAGACAAACCGGGTGATCGATCAAATATACAGCAATATCAGGGAAGTGGTAAAACCCGGGGAGATGAGGCATTCCTATGCCTTTGACGGTCAGTCGGAAAAGGGCGTAGGCGTGGCGCTTGGATTCGAGGAGGGCCCCAATTGCGGCGAGATCGGGTTCAAACTGGTGGACAGGGACAAGAGCGCAAAGCCGATATCCGTGGAGATACAGGGCAGCGACATTGATCAGCTTGTTGCATTTGCAAACAGCCTGAAGGCGGCCATGGAGCGGATCCCCGGCCTTGCGGATGTTTCAATAAGCCAGAAGCAGCCCAGGCCCGAACTCTGGGTCGTGATAGACCGGGCAAAAGCCTCTTCGCTGGGGCTTCGCGTGGCCACCATTGCCGGGGTGTTGAGAAACTATTTCTACGGGAACGAGGCCACACAGTTCCGCGACGGGGGCGACAATTTCGATATCTTCACCAGGCTCCGGGAGAAGGACAAGAACAACCTGGACAACCTTCTTAACGCTCCCATCATCATGCCTGACGGTCGTACCATCCGGCTCAGGAACGTCGTCAGGCTCGTGGACGGAAAGGGGCCCATCGAGATCCAGCGCAAGAACAGGCAGAAAATAGTGACGGTGGACGCCGACCTGTTTAAAAAATCCCTTGGCACCGCTACTGCGGATGTCAAAAAGGTCCTGGCAAAAATGGATATCCCGGAAGGGGTGTCGATAAGCTTCGGCGGGGACGTGGAAGAGCAGCAGAAGGCGTTCCGTGACCTGGCTTCACTGCTGCTTCTGGGAATTGTCCTTGTCTACATGGTAATGGCCTCCCTTTTCGGCAATCTCCGCGACCCTTTTATTGTCATGTTTTCAGTCCCCTTTGCCTTCAGCGGGGTGTTTTACGGTTTTTACCTGTTTGACGTGTCCCTGGGGCTGATGTCGTTCATGGGAATAGTCATGCTCATAGGGGTAGTGGTCAACAACGCCATAGTACTCCTGGATTATACCCACCTGCTGCAAAAGCGCGGCGAAGGTCTATTTGAAGCCGTGACACACGCGGGCAGGAACCGGCTCAGGCCGGTGCTGATGACCACCTTTACAACCCTTTTCGGCATGCTCCCCATGGCGATTTCCAAGAGCGTAGGGGCCGAAGCGTGGAACCCCCTTGGAGTCACCATGGTTTGCGGCCTTAGCGTCTCCACTCTTGTGACCCTGGTGCTGATTCCGGTCATCTACTATCACCTGGAGAAAAGAAAAGCGGAAAGGAGTGGTGCAAAATGAGGCTTTTCCTGGTTGTTTACGACGTGACCTTCGACGATGACGTCATGGAAACCCTTGAGAAGTGCTGCGTCACGGGGTTTACAAAATGGGATCGCGTGCTTGGCAAGGGCCCCCATTCAAGCCCTAAAATGGATAACGCAATATGGCCCGGGTTCAACTGCGTAGTGGCTGTGGCTGTGGCAGATGAAAACTGCGACCAGGTACGTGAAGCCCTGCGCGGTGTCTCTGCACGACTGGACGGCGCAGGCATCAAGATTTACGAACTTTCCGCAAGTGAAGTGGGACCGGCCTGAGCGTTTCAGGCTGTGCCTGAGACCGCAAGTCCACATCCACCGCCCGCGGCCTTCTTCCCTCTCTGCCGCCCCAGGAGTTTAAACCGGACAGTCCACCCGGCTGGCAACTGTTTTTGCCATGCCGTATCTTCAATCCCTTTTGGTAACCTTTTAGTTTCTTTTTTGCATAAAAATTAAAATTATGCTTGACACTATAACCTTATTGCGTTAAATAAAATAACCATACAGGAGGGAATCTTGATGACCATAAAAAGACGGAAAACAAAACTTGCATTTATCGGCAGAAATATCCGCCAGCTGCGCCGCCAGCGGGGCTGGACAATAGCCAGGCTGGCAAAGGAGATCGGCATGGCCGAAATCCCGCTTGGCCGTATCGAACGAGGCGAGAATGCGCCGTCAGCCGCCGTGCTTTTCCACCTGTCCAGGGTGCTTGGCGTAACCATAGACACCCTGTTCGCCGAGGAGCCCGATACGCTGACAGCCCGGCAGATGAGCTTTTCTGAAAACCCGTTTTTGCCTACCCGTCCGACCGACAGCCTGCCGCCGAGCATACTTTCCGGAATCCAGGAGGTCATCAACGCGATATGCAGTCTGGAAGATATCTGCAACGCCCAGAAACAGGCCAAAATTCCCTTAAACATCCCGTTTGAGCCAAACATCCGGGGCATACAGGAGCTTGCTGCTTCCGCCAGGAACTACATGGGTATCGGCAACGGCATTGTGTTTGATTATATCGAGCTTTTCGAGGCCATCGGGTTCCGCGTGGTTTTTCTTCCCCTGCCAAGGGAAACCATGTCGCTGACCTTTTACGACACGGAAAACCAGAACGCTTTTTTCTTTATTCGTAACCGCGAAAACCCGGAGCGCCAGATTTTTCACATGGTTTACGGTCTTGGCCGTATCTTCCTTCTTTCCCGGGCAAACCATACAGGCAAAAAGCCCTTTCCTTCGGACGGGGAATTATCAGACAGGACCACACCGCAAGGCGAGGAGGAAAAGCCGCTCACCATGCACCGCGCCGCAAGAAAGTTTGCAGCCCTTTTCCTGATGCCCGAAACCGCCGTCCGGGCCACGGTCAGCCAGCTTGGCATAAAAAACAGGCAATGGTCATGGGAGCTCCTGCTGAGGATCAAGCATCGCTTCGGCGTTTCCACCGAGTCCTTTCTTTTCCGGCTAAAGGAACTCGACCTGATCACACCCCGCCTCCACGACCGCTTCCGCAAACAGATTCTGTCCTATTATGAAGCCACCGGCTACGCCGAACCGGATTCAAGCCGCCGCATACTGTCCAAAAACGGACGGGTATGGGACCTTATGCTTACGGCAAGGCAGCACCCGGAGGCGGCAGACGAGGTCAGCCGGATAGAAAAGACCCTGAACAAGTGGAAGGTTATAAAAGTCTGAAAGGAGGTGATAGGCCACATCCCGAAAAACCTGGCGGTCTCTCAGGTGCCTGATTCTGTGAAACCGGCCAGGATTACAACTTGTGACCCGTTTTGGGTCGAACAAAGGCGGGAAGGTTTTGCCTTCCGGCCAGGGCGGATGGGCGGGCGTTTTTATTCAACCCTTAACCAAAGGGGGATAAAAATGGACATTATCAGAAAATTCAGCGGTCAAGTGGTCCACCGCAATACCGGCATGGTGCGCGTCCTTGGTATCGACCTTGGCACCACCAATTCCGTTGTTGCAGAAAGTGTCAGTGTTCCCGGCTACCCGCCCATGTGCCGGGTGGTGGAGATCGTTCAACCCCTTGAAACCGGCAGCTTTAAAAGCATAACGGTTCCGTCTTTCGTGGCCCTTCGCGGGACAGGCAAAACGGTGTTGGTCGGCGAAGGCGCCAGGCGGTTGCGCACCTGCCCCGGGAAAGACCGGCTGGTCCGGGGTAAAAACTATTTTTACGAAACCAAGAACGACATGGGTTTAAACAAGACTTACCCCATGGCGCCACCGCACATGGACCGCTCCTGGAAGGTGGCCGGCCATATCCTGGCCTTCCTTGCGGAAGCCGCAGACCGCGACGCTACGGCTCCCTGCCGGTCCGTTACCGTTACCGTGCCGGCGTCGTTCCAGATGAACCAGCGTAACGACACCCTGCGGGCTGCACAGTTCGCCGACCTTCACCTTTCGGATGAAAACCTGATGGAAGAGCCCACCGCGGCTCTCATTGATTACCTCATGTCCGACGAATGCCGGTTGACACTTGGCCGGGAAGGCGAGTCCGCCTGCCTGGTATTCGATTTCGGCGGAGGCACCTGTGACGTATCGGTCATAGCCATATCAGCGAACGGCCCCGGTCGGCAGCTTGCGCTCAGCGAACTCAGCGTGTCCCGGTATCATCGCCTGGGCGGCGGCGACATAGACACAGCCATCGTTCACGATGTGCTGGTCCCGGTCATCATGAAAGAGTATGGCCTTCAACCTCTGAGCCTGACATGGGAAGATAAAAAACTGGCACTCGAGCCCCAGCTGTCCGCCACTGCCGAAGCGCTGAAGATCGAGCTGTGCCGGACAATCCGGGAGATGGAAAGCCGGGGCATCTATGCCGATGCAGACAAGGAGAGTTTACGCGTCACAGCCCCTCCCATTACCTGCAAAATTTGGGATAAGATTGAGCTGAAACTTTCCAGCCCTTCGCTTTCCGCAGCCCGGTTCGAAAAACTGCTGGAGCCTTTCATAGATACCGATATCCTCTATCCAAGGGAGACGGAGTACCGGCTGACCCAGTCCATCTTTGCGCCCATAGAAGATGCCCTGGACCGGGCCGGCCTTTCGCACAAGGATATAGACTTCTGCCTGCTCACCGGCGGAAGCGCCCTGATCCCGCAGGTACGCAGGGCCGTGGAGGACTATTTTGGCCCGGAAAAGGTGGGCGGCTACAGCGACCCTGAAAAGATACAGTCTTCCGTTGCCCGGGGCGCTGCATGGAGTGCTATTTTCAGAGCCATGACCGGAAAGCCTCTGATCCAGCCGGTACTGCACGACGGTATAGACCTTGTCACCAACGACGGAGGCCGCTATCCCCTGGTTGAAGCCGGGACACCGCTTCCCTGGCCGGAGGACGACGCCTGGTGCCGTACCGAACTGGAGGCGCCTGTTTCAGGTCTGCTGTTCATGGACAAGTTGCGGATCAAGCTTGTCAGTCACAGCGACGGCCGCCATCTTTTAAACGAGGTATGGAAGCTGTCTGAAGCCGCCGTTGCAGGCGAGGACATTGTAATGGAATACCGGCTCACCGCGGGCAAGCAGTTCGAGTGCCGGGCGTTTCTTGCGGATGCACCAAACCAAAAATTTGTCAAAACAGTTGAAAACCCGCTGGTAAACGTGGTCAACCCCGGCACCGTGCGCCTGAAGATCGAAGAGACCGAGGAAAAACTGCGCTCCAAAAAGGGCGGGGGCCCGGATGATGTGGACGACTTTATTAACCTTGCACGCTGGCATGCCGAGATCAATCAGAATGAAAAGGCGCTGCACTACCTGAAAACAGCCTTGAGGAAAAAAGAAAAGCCTGACGCTTATATCTTAAACCTTATGGGAATCTACTATGATAACCTTAACGACTGCAAACGCGCTGAAAAATCCTACATGGAAGCGCTACGGACGGATGAGTATTTCAATACGGCAAGATTCAATCTTGCGCTGCTTTACCGCAACACAAAACGTTATGACAATGCCCTGGCCATAATCGAAAGCGCTTTGGAAAAAGAGGACGAAGATATGGGCCCCTTCATGTCGCTTAAAGCAACCGTACTGGATCGGATGGGCCGGGAATCCGAGGCCATGGAAACGGCTGAGATCGCCCTTGAACTATACGACCCACTGGAAAACCTGGATAAGTGGGCCCTTGGCTGGTACATGAGCACGGCCCGTTTTCTGAAAGACGATCAAGCCCTGGCCGAAGCCGAGGATGAAAAAGATAAAAGGACACGGCGGCCCGAACCTGCCCCGGACGACAGCATCCCAAAGCCCGTGGCAAAAAGCGGCATAATCCCGTTCCACCAGATCATGGAAGCGTCATGAACTTCAACCAAAGGCGGAAAGATGGAAGAACCACGTCATGGAGGATATGATTCCACAACTTGAAACGCAAATTCCATGAGCACAACAACAAACAAGGTCTTTTGGCCAACCTGCAAAAAAGTAAAACCAACGAAAGACGAGGTAAGAAATGAGGTTTGATGAAATTTTTGCCGAACTGACAGGCCATTTACCTTTCCCATGGCAGAAACGGCTGTATGAACAACTTTTCCGTGGGCGCATTCCATCCCTATTATGTGCCGCCCGGTCTTGTTAAAAGGAGCTAAGATGAGCCTAATTGAAGAAAGCAGTCATCTAAAAGCCATCCTGCACTCCAAAAGAGCCAACATTTATTATTTGGAGCATTGCAGAGTATTGGTCCATGGCGGACGGGTTGAGTACTTGACTCAGGATCAGGACAAACAAGCCTACTGGAATATTCCCATAGCCAACACCACCGTTATTCTACTTGGCACAGGCACATCCATAACCCAGGCAGCGGTGAGGATGCTGGCCGCTGCCGGTGTAATGATAGGCTTTTGCGGCGGCGGTGGCACGCCCCTGTTCGCCGCATCTGAGGTGGAATGGCTCTCCCCTCAAAGTGAATACCGGCCTACAGAATATGTCCAGAACTGGCTTTCATTCTGGGGTGAACCGGACAAAAGGCTCAAAGCGGCCAAATTGATGCAGATACACAGAGTGGAGTACCTGAAAGCGATCTGGCAAAAAGAAACATTGTTCCATGAATATGGGATTTACGTTGATGACCACCAAATGGAAACAACACTTCGAAGACTGACAAACGAGCTGAACGATGCAGACAGTACGCAAACCCTTCTGCAAATAGAGGCTCGTGCCACCAAAGCGATCTACGCCTATGTTGCATCCTCAATCGATTATGGCGAATTTACGAGAGACCAGGCGGGTAGCGACTGGGCCAACATTTTCCTGAATCATGGCAACTACCTTGCTTACGGGCTTGCCGCAAGCGCCTTGTGGGTATTGGGGATCCCTCATGGTTTTGCAGTCATGCATGGCAAAACAAGACGCGGAGCGCTGGTGTTTGATGTGGCTGACCTGGTTAAGGATGCCATTGTGCTGCCAACGGCTTTTATTTGCGCCCTTCGCGGCGACAGGGAGCAGGAGTTCAGGGATACAGTGGTAGGCCTGTTAACAAACCATAAGGCATTGGACCGGATGATTGAATCGCTTAAAACTATTTGTACTGAATTTGGGAACCCATAGCCATGATAGTGATTTTTGTCTCAGAATGCGAAAAAAAAGCCCGCGGCAAAACCGTTAGCATTCTTGATAGCTTTGCGGAACGCATTGGCCGATCCACTTGGAAAACACGGATGACCATGGAGGGGCTGAAGTCTGTAAAAATTTTACTTAGCAAAAACGCCACTCGCCACACTGCTGTGGCATGTCATAGGGTAGCAGGCTATTCAAGTACACAACTGATGTGGATTGTTGGCAACAGGAAAAAGTTCAACCACCGGGGAATTTGCCCCACTAATTTTACAACAGCCGACTCAATAGGGCCTGCAGATAACGACTGGAAATTTTTGGAATTGATAAAAATTGTGACGGCCATCTCCGCACTGTTCCACGACTGGGGCAAATCGTGGGATGCATTTCAGGATATGTTGCAAAAAAAGGACGGCTCCGATTATCTCCGGCACGAATATATTTCCCTATCCCTGTTTTCTGCCTTCGTAAACAGCCGCAATTTTAAAGAGTGGATGTCTGAACTGTGTGAAGCCAGCCGGATCGATAAGAAACAGGACCAAATAATCAGCCGTGCAAAAAAATTTTTCGAAAACGGTTCCCTTTTTGATATGCTTCCCGATCCAATATCACAAACAATCGGCTGGTTGATTGTAAGCCATCACCTCATGCCCGACCCGGGCGAAGAGTTGCAGGGCCGTTATCCAGATATCCCTTCGCTTTTGAAGTCAATCAATGAAAAGCACGGCTATATAAAAAACCATATCAATGACAGACCGGAACTGAACTTTTCCAGGGGCTTGCCGCTCGGCCCATTGTGGAAGAAAACCGTTTCAAAATGGGCCGGAAGGGGAATTGAACTGCTTAATATTATCGACATCAGCCATGAACCATCCTTTTTGGAAATATTACGTCCAGTAGCTCATATGGCGCGCACAGCCTTGGTTCTGGGAGACCACATCCGGTCGTCCCATGAAGATTCGGATGACAATAAAAAAAAAGAGAAGAGACAAAAAAAGAAAAAATCCGACCCGGCAAACACACTTCTGGCAAAATCCAGGAAGTCCGATCAGGCTCCTCCTGTTTCCCTTGATGCCCATCTTGCAGGTGTGGCCAGGGAAGCGGTGGGAATCTGTCATTTTTATCCATACATAGAAAATAATCTCTTTTATGTGGAAACTCCTGCCTCCATAGAACGCCGCTCGCCTGCTGCGTTCGGCTGGCAGGACAAGGCCGCCGATTATATCCGGGGCAAAATAAGAGAATCCGGTCATGGTAATCGTGGCTTTTTCGGAGTCAACATGGCCAGCACCGGCACTGGCAAGACTTTTGGCAACGCCAAGATTATGAATGCGGTCCAGCAAGGCCGGTTACGCTATACACTGGCCCTGGGCTTGCGAAGCCTGACCCTGCAGACCGGCGATGAATACAAACAACGTATCGGCCTTGATGAAACGGAAATGGCTGTCGTGATTGGTTCGGCTGCCTTTCGTGAACTGCACGAAAGACAGCTGGAGAAAGCGCCCTCTGCCGATGAGACTGACACTCTGGATATATATTCGGCATGGAAGGAAATAAATTATACCTGCCCGGTATTGGATGACAAACTATCCACCAAGCTGAAAAAAAACAAAGCGAGACAAATTTTATACAGTCCGGTCCTCGTATGCACCATTGATCATATCATGGGGGCCACAGAAGGGACAAAGCGGGGGCGTCACATCCTCCCATGGCTGCGAATGCTTTCGTCGGACCTGGTAATCGATGAGGTAGACGATTTTGACGGTGACGACCTTGTCGCTATCATGCGCCTGGTTCATCTGGCAGGCATGCTTGGCAGAAACGTCATGATTTCATCTGCAACAATTCCCCCGGCTGTGGCTGAAAGCGCTTTTAACGCCTATCGATGCGGCTGGGAGCTGTTTGCCATAATGCACGGAAGGAGTAAAGAAGTTCTGTGTGCATGGATAGATGAATTCAGGGGCGCAAAAGTGCGGTCGATCCAGGGCCTGGATACCTTCAAAAAAGAGCATACCGGATTTATCCGGTATCGAACTAAAAAATTAAGGCAGCAGCCTGCAAGGCGAAGGGCTGAAATACAGGATGTGGAAAAGGGAACAGTTGGCAATTCAATAATTGACGCTGCTTTCAGGCTACACAACAGACATGGTGAAGAAATCGGCGACAAAAAAGTTTCATTCGGCGTTATCCGAACGGCGAACATAACCCCCTGCGTGGCCATTTCAAAGTTTTTGCTGAGGACCGACAGTCTCCCGGAAAACACCGATATAAGGGTGCTCACCTACCATGCCCGTTTTCCCATGCTGGTCCGTCACCATATCGAAGCGGAGCTTGACCGTGTGCTGAAACGGACGAATAAAGACACTCCATTCAGGCAGCCGACCATCCAGAAGCATATCAAAACCACGGACAGGAAAAACCTGATTTTTATTCTTGTCGCAACCCCTGTTGAGGAGGTGGGACGGGACCATGACTTTGACTGGGCAATATTGGAGCCATCTTCCATTCGTTCTCTTATTCAGATGTCCGGCAGGGTACTGCGTCACAGGAACGGGCCCGTGAATGAACCGAACGTGATCGTGTTGAACCGGAATTTTAATGCCTTGAAAAACGAAACTGTAGCATATACCAGACCGGGATATGAATGTAATATGTTTAAGCTGGCCAGCCATGAGATGCGCGAACTTCTTGATACAGAAACCATAGCACAGAGCGTGGATTCGACACTGAGAATTGCCCGGCCATCCAACCCGTCTCCAGGCAAAAAGCTGCTCGACCTTGAGCATTGCCATCTTGATAAGTTCCTGCTGGAAGGAGATGCAAAAGATAGTGGAACAGTGCCGGGCTGGAACGATGGCCCATGGCACCTTAGCAATATCGCTCAGCGCAAGCACCCGTTTCGAAAGGGCCGGGACGAACATGATTTTTTTCTTATACCGGATTCTGAAAATTGGAGCTTGAAATTTTACCGGAAGGATGAACGGGGAGAGATGATCGTCCATGATTATTGGATAACGCATGAAGAAGTAGAGAAAAAAGAATATGTCAGGTTATGGCTGCCGGTTGACTATTTCCAGCTGCTGGAGGAAATGGCCGAAAAAAAAGACTTGACAATCCGGCAGGTGGCCATGCGTTACGGAATGGTCTCAGTTCCTTATTATTGGCTGAGCGACGAAACAGGCAGGTATAAATTCAGCCCAAGCATGGGGTTATGGAGGCAGGACGATACAATAGACCAATTCTTAGGATAGAAAGGAGACGGGTTATGGCGGAAACACTGGAAGATTTTTTAAAAACGAAAATAAAAAAATGCATAAAAAATGAAACAGATTCAAGGAAAAAAGAGCTCAAGAACCAGGGACTTTCAAAAGAAGAAATATCAGAGCTGATCGAATCGCAGGAAAGTGAAATTGAAATGGTTTGCAGTAAGAAAAATTCGCCTGGGAATTTGCTTGCCCTGGCCGTGGAATCTTTCGAAAATGATCGATTGAAACCGGCAACACATATAGGCACATACAGCCACCCGGATGTCAAGATAGGCGTCTTTCACGAAGCCGGGCCTGTCGCAAACGGCTACCTTTGCAGCGGCAACTTCCGCTCATCCCTTTATGACTATAATCTTGTCAGGGGTGCTGCTTTTATACCACACGCCAAAATCCTTGAAGCAAAAATGTCGGATGGGAAACCTGTACGCGAACATTGGGAAAAAAGGACAGAACTGTTTTGCAAGACATTTGCCGGCGTTGATGTTCAATTGGAAAATGCCTATTGTGAAATCTTAAAACAAAGCAAAAATTGCGGGCGCTCTGACCATCAGATAAAACAGATCTATTTTCCTCTGGAAGACGGTGAATACAGGCTTTTTTCATTACTTCCATGTTCTATCCTGATGTGGGAGCTAAAGCAAAGGCTTCAGTCCAGACAATGGCGCCAGGAAAAGAAAAAAAGTAAAACTTCCAACAAAAGAGTCGCTTTTTTTGAGTGTGCACAGCGCAAGTTTGGCGGCACAAAACCTCAAAACATCAGTTTTTTAAATTCCGAAAATGGCGGTAACGCATATTTGTTGACCAGCCTTCCGCCTTCCCTGAACCGTAAATACAGGCTTCCGACCCGCAATTTTTTCAGTTTAATCCGTGTTTACCGCCGGAAAAAATTTAGTTCCGAAAACAGCACATTAGTTGCTTTGTTCGACCTTTTGCACAAAACCCTGGTCCATGATCCCAACACAGATTGGTCGCGCAAAAAGAAACGCGGGATAATCGGTGCCATAATTGAACATGGAGTGATCCTGAAAGCAGAATCCATACGGCAGAACGCGCCGTCCGGCTGGAGCCTGGAAGAAAACTATCAGAAGCTGCCTGAAGAGCAAAAAATATGGCTTGACCCGGGCCGTTCCAGGGAAACTTTTGAAGACACTTCCCTGTTTGATAAATGGCCGGATCAGATCGCAGGACAGATCGCCAGGTTCGTTGCATCAACTTTTCAGCGCCTTGCGAAAAGCTCGGACATCAGGCAGCAAATTGTTTTGGACGATCCGTTTATAAATGAAATCAAGAAAACAGCAAGGGGGTATCTTGATGAGTAATGATTATCTTATCATAAGAAAGATGGAAATAACCGAGGCAAGCATGGACTCCTCGCCTGTTACCATCGGGTTTCCCGCCGTGTCCGCGATTTTGGGGTTTGTGCACGCTCTGCAGCGCAAGCTGCAGGCCCGGGACAAGGGGTTAAAATTCACAGGCGCAGGGATATCCTGCCATTCGTTTAATCCGTTTATTTATCGGACAAAACATGACCTGAAACCTTCCATGACACGAAATCCTCCTTATAAGAAAAAGTATTTAAGCAAGGGTGCTCCCTTTATCGAAGAGGGTAAGGCTGACATGAATATATCCCTTGTCATAGAGTTACAGTGCGGTTCATTTGTCCCTGAAGAGCTTTCAAGTCACATCAAAAGCCTGCTTCCTCACCTGCGCTTTTCAGGCGGAACAATCTGGCAGCCTGAAAAAATAACATTCGTCTCCGTTGCATGGGATGACGATGCAGGCCAAAAAAAGGTCTTGCATCAGCTTATGCCGGGATTTGTGCTGCTTGAGCGGCGCGACCTGGTAGAGGAAACAATGAAAAATAACGGGGTGGACGCCCTGGATGCGATTTTGGACCACCTGGAAGTGTGTCAGCATACTGCAAAGGGAGAAGACCCTGAAAAAGATGAAATCTATTGGGCGCGTAAAAGCGGCACACCGGGCTGGCTTGTCCCTGTATCGGTGGGATACCGTGCTATTACGCCATTTGAAAAAATCGAAAATCAGCGTGACCCAAACTGTGAGCATGCATTTGCTGAAAATGTGCTTACCCTGGGAGAGTTTGTCATGCCGATCCGGCTTGACAGCATTAATGACATAATTTGGAGGCCTTCAGTTAGTGAAGAAACGGGACTCTATGTCTATACTCAAAAACACCAAACAAAAGGAGATTAGACCATGGCTACAACATCAGTACTTGCATTTGACAGACGTCTGTCCAGTTCAAACGGTCTGTTTTACGGCGTAAAATGGGAAGAAAGGGAGCAGGCAACAGGCCGTCCCCTGCCGGTTTTGGAAAAATCCGTGCGGGGCGTTATTGATCATTACCTGAAAGCAAGCCAGGCGAGTTTGACCAAGGTAGAAGCCAATATAGAAAGCCCAAACCTGCAGACGGTTGACTATTGTACCCTGGGCATGGATGAGGATACTCTTCTTGTCAAATTCAACATCCAGTTGGCCGGGGCAATTAAGCCGTGTGCCTGCAATGACCCGGAAGTGGAAAACCGTGTGTTGAAAATGGTAGAAAGCTTCGGTAAAAAAGGCTTCAAGGAATTGTGCCGGAGATATGTGATCAATCTGGCCAATGGCCGTTTTTTGTGGAGAAACAGGCTCGGGGCGGAAAAAATCTTTGTAACCATCGACGTTGACGGAAATTCTTATACCTTTGACGCGTTATCCATCAGCACCCGCGATTTTGAAATAGAAAACGAGCAAAACAGGGCGGATATCGATAAAATAAGCGACAGGATGTCTGAAGTGCTGTCAGGGGAATGCAGCCATGTAAACCTTGCCATAAGGGCCTGGGTGAAAAAATTCCCCGGGCTGGAGGTTTTCCCAAGCCAGGAGCTTGTAACCGACAACTCATCCGGCAAAGGGAAAAAAAGCAAGTTTCTTTTTGCTGCCGAAGCTGAAGGCGTCAAGGCAGCGGCCTTGCACCCGCAGAAAATAACCAACGCGATCCATACCATTGACAACTGGTATAAAGATGCCAACACCCCTATCTCGGTCAACTCTTACGGTGCAGTAACCTCTCAGGGGAAAGCTTATCGCATGCCCCGTACAGACGATTTCTACACACTGTTTGACAAGGCTGTTAATGACAAGGACGGCCTTGCTGCACTTGATGAAAACCAGCAAAAATATGTTATGGCCATGTTGGTTCGAGGCGGAGTTTTTGGTGAAGGAGGTGAGTAAGTATGCGCAAATATGTCAAGCTGACCCTTCTGCCGGATGATGCCGCGGGGGATGAATCAGATATTGCAAAATTGAGTATCAGGCCTGCCATGGCTTCACTGCGCGACTATGTGCATATTACCGATGCAAGGCCGATTCCGGCCCAACGCGTAGATGGATACGTAGCTTATGCACGAGTCCGGCACGGCCACAGCAGGGAAAAACTGATACGCCGAAGTATAAAGCGGCGTGGACTGTCCAGGGAGAAAGCCGAGCAGGATTACAAGAATTACGACAGGCGGCAGTTTCCGCAATATCCGTTTGTGATGCTGCGCAGCCGCAGCACCAACAGCAGGAACTATCCCTTATATCTGAAGAAGGTGCTTTTAGACGACCCGGGTACCGGATGGTTTAACACTTTTGGCATAAGCCCTGCATCCGGCGTGGAGAATTTTTAAAGGCAAAAAAATGGCTGTTCGGAAGGTGCCAGCATTAAACGCTATTATTCCAAAGCGTTAAAAATAACGCCAGCAAAGATCTATTTTTATTAAAATCAGGCCTATTCATTTGGTTTAACAGGCCATTGTTCTTTGAAATTACAGTGAACCGCCGCATAGGCGGCTTAGAAATGAAAAACTCAGGAGCAACGATAAACAAAACAGTGAACCGCCGCATAGGCGGCTTAGAAAGTGAGGTTGTTCAGAAAGAATGAGCTGAACGTGTGAACCGCCGCATAGGCGGCTTAGAAAAAAGGAAGACAAAAGGTTTTCTATCACTGTATGTGAACCGCCGCATAGGCGGCTTAGAAAGGATGACTTTGTAGTGGGTGGGCTGTTTCCCAGTGAACCGCCGCATAGGCGGCTTAGAAAAATGATTCATCCGTGATTAAAATACCATCTCCGTGAACCGCCGCATAGGCGGCTTAGAAACATTATAGTATCAAATTGCAAAGAAGCTCTTGGTGAACCGCCGCATAGGCGGCTTAGAAAGGAAATGGCGTGCCCTTCGGCAATATCCGTTCGTGAACCGCCGCATAGGCGGCTTAGAAAAGAGTCAGCAGAAACTTCCCCTAAAACTGCGCGTGAACCGCCGCATAGGCGGCTTAGAAAGGACGTGACAAAGGCCAACACGGTCGCAGGGAGTGAACCGCCGCATAGGCGGCTTAGAAATTATTTCTCGGCCAGTGCGCCAAAGTTAAAGCGTGAACCGCCGCATAGGCGGCTTAGAAATTGCATTTGGAATAGGCACAGGGCTTGTGCTGGTGAACCGCCGCATAGGCGGCTTAGAAACAATATCTATATGGTTGATATGTTTTTTCTCCGTGAACCGCCGCATAGGCGGCTTAGAAAAGCAGAAACAGGGGAAAGCAAACTTAGAAGAGGTGAACCGCCGCATAGGCGGCTTAGAAATGCGTGAAAACAGGTTGTACACGGCTATGTCCGTGAACCGCCGCATAGGCGGCTTAGAAAAGATTGAGCAGGCGGACGCATGGGCGCAGAATGTGAACCGCCGCATAGGCGGCTTAGAAAAGTCGGGCCAGAAGTTGCGGCTTATGCCTGCGGTGAACCGCCGCATAGGCGGCTTAGAAATGCCCGACATAGAAATGGGGAAGATTCCGCCATGTGAACCGCCGCATAGGCGGCTTAGAAAGAAAATGCGCAAATGGCTCGGCGACAAGGTGGGTGAACCGCCGCATAGGCGGCTTAGAAATTACTGGGCTGCGAAAGTCGCATGGAAGGGCAGTGAACCGCCGCATAGGCGGCTTAGAAACAAATCGGGAACGACCGGGCGGTAAGGGACTTGTGAACCGCCGCATAGGCGGCTTAGAAAAACGCTCAAGAAAATCATCATGGCCTACAATAGTGAACCGCCGCATAGGCGGCTTAGAAAACGCCCCTTGATTGTCATTGCTCGTATTGCGCGTGAACCGCCGCATAGGCGGCTTAGAAATGATGGTCTTATCGGTGATGATGGCGGTCTTGGTGAACCGCCGCATAGGCGGCTTAGAAATGATAGATTTTGATAATTCCCCAGGCGGCCATGTGAACCGCCGCATAGGCGGCTTAGAAATTAACCCACCTTGCCTTGTCCGGCAACCCGAAGTGAACCGCCGCATAGGCGGCTTAGAAACAGTACCAGCCTTTTACTTCTTGCCGTAGTCTGTGAACCGCCGCATAGGCGGCTTAGAAAATGAAAACAAAACAATGCGCAAAGTGCGGGCAGTGAACCGCCGCATAGGCGGCTTAGAAAATGAGTTTCTGACCTGGGCGCCGGACGGTACGGTGAACCGCCGCATAGGCGGCTTAGAAATTGATATTTCCCACAGTTGATGCCGGGGCATTGTGAACCGCCGCATAGGCGGCTTAGAAAAACTGCGGCGGCCAAGTCCTTTAAATATGGCCGTGAACCGCCGCATAGGCGGCTTAGAAAGTGTACGGCTGCGCCGGGTCGTTCTGGTTTCTGTGAACCGCCGCATAGGCGGCTTAGAAATGAGCAAAATCCGGCAGATTAAGGAAGTCAACGTGAACCGCCGCATAGGCGGCTTAGAAAGATTGTTGTTGATGAGTTCACATCCGTTGTGGGTGAACCGCCGCATAGGCGGCTTAGAAAAACAAGCAAGCCTGTGAAAATAAAAGTGTTTCGTGAACCGCCGCATAGGCGGCTTAGAAAAAGACTACCACCACGGCCAATGTTGACATGGAGTGAACCGCCGCATAGGCGGCTTAGAAAGAAATCGGATATACTGAAATATATCCCGGCTGGTGAACCGCCGCATAGGCGGCTTAGAAATTGAGATAACAGAGCCGACCGGGGCGGACTTGGTGAACCGCCGCATAGGCGGCTTAGAAAAGCCCGCAGCATCATAGCAGACCCGCAAGACAGTGAACCGCCGCATAGGCGGCTTAGAAATTTCCCCCAGGGTAAGCCCGGACAGGCCCGTAGTGAACCGCCGCATAGGCGGCTTAGAAAACCACCGATCGGCTGCAGGCAGAATCACGTTGGTGAACCGCCGCATAGGCGGCTTAGAAAGGGCTGGGCATGCAGTTTGCCGAGCGCGCGGCGTGAACCGCCGCATAGGCGGCTTAGAAATGAATACACTCTTTTAGTTCCTTTCTCTTCATGTGAACCGCCGCATAGGCGGCTTAGAAAGGGATGGGAGGCCGCCGGAGGTGGAGGAATAAGTGAACCGCCGCATAGGCGGCTTAGAAATGTCATTGACCAGGTCAACCACCACCCAGTTCGTGAACCGCCGCATAGGCGGCTTAGAAATTAAAGTTTCCGAAGTTGCGGAACGAGAACGAGTGAACCGCCGCATAGGCGGCTTAGAAAATGATCTTCAAGCGGCTTCGGTCATTGATCCAGTGAACCGCCGCATAGGCGGCTTAGAAAACCGCACCCGCGACTTGCCCGTGGCAAAATACGTGAACCGCCGCATAGGCGGCTTAGAAATCCTGTTGTTAAGCCGGAATTGCAATGGCCAGGTGAACCGCCGCATAGGCGGCTTAGAAACGGCAAGCTGGGAAGAGGTGGACGCCGCGATCGTGAACCGCCGCATAGGCGGCTTAGAAAGGTGCGATAATTTTTATTTGCAGCGGATTTATGTGAACCGCCGCATAGGCGGCTTAGAAATGTACGTGACTTTTAGTTGATGATTTGTAATGGTGAACCGCCGCATAGGCGGCTTAGAAACTGCGCAGCATGCCGAGAGCCTGGCTGCGCAGGTGAACCGCCGCATAGGCGGCTTAGAAATTCCCCCGATGAGAGGTATGATTATATAGATCGTGAACCGCCGCATAGGCGGCTTAGAAATGAACGCCGGGTCTGCATAGCCGGTCGCCCCCCGTGCGGGGGCGTGGATTGGAATGAAAAAAGAGCGTGTTCCGGTTTTGGGAGTTTTATACTGGCCAGCCGGACGGTTCATGTGGCAAAACGGCCGGGCAGGTTAACGGGTTGACAAACAAAAACCGCATCATCCTTGACAGGCTGGGGAAAAGAAAAATAAAATCAAAAAAAGCTGTTATCCGGGTGCATTGTGGAGATTCATCCTTTGGATGGCAGGCGTATGTTTTATCTGTACAGGCATATTGAAACTGA
>MZGQ01000110.1 GCA_002085115.1 Desulfococcus sp. 4484_241 | reverse complement strand
TCTTGGTTATTTTTTATATACTACAATAAGGGGGAAATTACCACTACAAAATGCGCTTTTTTATTTAAGTACAAGTGGTTATAACCTTGGATGGGCACTAATTATCCCCCCGTCGCCTATTTGAAAAACTTTTAAAATTGTATTTGTCATATGCAAAAATAATTTTGTGTTTTCATGTTTTGTATATATGTATGTCTGTCCTACTAAATATAGTGTTTGTCCTGCCTGGCCAATAGCGTAGCGATCTGTTTTGATGTGGGTCTAAATGGACACCCGAGTAGCCCTTTTTGGCAATTGTTAACTGCTTTTGCTTTAGGATGGTATTCGGAGTGACGGTGGGACCAGGTTGCATTGAAAACAGTCCTTTTTTTTGATAAGATTGTAGTAATATGAGGTGGCCAGACGTTTTTGTTGCCCTATTTTTTTTGTTTCGACATCCTTTAGCCCAATCGATGGCACATCTTCGTGTGGTCCTTGCCAGATATGCTTTGGGGGGGGCGGAGGTGGATTTTTTCACCGGGTTTGCTTGAATCTCCAGACAAAACAGCACTGTGCTTACTGCTTTATCAATAAACTTGTTATACTTGCTCGAAAATTTTTCTGTATCCGTGTGGTCAGCCATTCCAATGATGTAGTACTTAGCATTGCCAAAGCGACATGTTTATTTTCTTACAACATAACATCACAATCGATCTTATGTCAAATAAAATTTCAGGTAATTACTTAAGTTCTGTCACCAAATCACAGAAATAATCTACTACTTTTATCAAATATGTCGTCATGAGGATGATTGTATCAAAACTTAAGCTATTTTAAGTGCAAAGGGAACCCGCCTTTAAAGCAACATTTTTTTTTGTAAATTTCATTATGGGGTTTAATCAATTCTCTTCCAGTTTTAAATAGACCTTGCCTACTTTTCCAATCCTCGTTGATCTCCATGAGTATTGCGATGACCAGTCTCAGAAGCGATTTTTTGTTTGGGAACAACGTCGCCACGCGTGTTCGGTGTTTGATTTCCTTATTAACTCTTACTGGCATGTTGGTTGCCCGTAATTTTTGGCGATGTCGCAGGGGGGGGCAAACACCGTAAATCCCTCTGTAACACATTGAAATCATTTATCCCGAAATCGGGAGAATGGCGTTTTCCGGACTTTTTATAAGCTTGTCAACTTTAAACAGAACTGTTGGATATCGCAACAATCAAAAGTCAATTGCGGTCAGAAGGGTCTTTATGTTTTCCGGAGGATGCGCCAGCACATGGAGGAACTCTTTTCTGTAATTTTCCACCTGGTTCTTTGAAAATCCGTCAATGATATAGGCCGGCAACCCCCTGCTCCGTGCAAACGTGTAAGCTGTATACTCACATCGGCCTTCCTCGTACGGGACATCATATATTTTTCCACTGGCGGCAAAGCGCGCTTCTGCAATAACGGCGTGGGAAAACTCATGCGTGGCCACTCGCAGAAACACATCCGGGTTAAGGCCCCATAGAAGTTCAATGGTGTGCGTCAGGGTTCCGCCACCCGTAATTGTGTTCGTTCTCAGAAGGTTTCGACAGTGCCCCTTCAGTGCAGGGAGATTGTCATCGATCAGTTGTCCCGGCGGCAGAATCACTATCTTAACATTTTCAGGAAACGTCACGCCCTGTTCTTTAAAAAACGTTTTTATCACATTAAGATACGGTTGAGCGGCCAGGCTATCCTTTATACCGTTTTCATAACAGTACCGGCATAGGAAAAGCCCGTGGCCGACATCGTATCCATCCGGCAGCGAATCGCCGCAGGAATAACATTTGTGGACTTTATCTTTGAATTTTTCCAGCACAAACGTGCCCGTCCGGGCATTAACGATATAGCGGCCGTGATTGACGACAGGCAGACCACTGACAAGGCATTTCCGGCTTTTGTCATATGCCGCCTTGATAAATATCTCCTTGCCTATCTTCACGGTAGCCACGCCGGGCGCAATCGGACGGCCGGTAATACCGCATTTGGGCGCGGCGTTAAAACAAGACTCATGCCATGTCTCGCCGTATTTTTCAGATTTCAGATACACCTGCCCACGGCAGATGGGTTCGCCGCATAGACTGCAAAAATCAGCGTTATCAAGGCATGACAGGTGACATACCCGCCCATCCGAAAGGGTTGCCGTTTTCTGCCCGCTGATAATCGGCATCAAACAGATCGGGCACTTCTCCGCCTTGTCATAACAGGTTTGATGATAGGTGTGCCCGTCGCTTGTCTGGATATACCTGCCCGAAATTTGCTGTCCGCAGATATCGCAGAATATCCCGGCTGGCTGTTTATCTCCGGCGAAAACGGTATTGGGGAGCAAACCCGTAAAAAGGAGGAGAAAAAAGCAGATACCTGAAACGGTTTTTGCGGATCGTGAAATGATTGAACATTCAACCTGCTGATTAAAAAAATAACGTCGCATAAAAAACCCGGATTCATCAGTCGGTAAATATAAAACGGCCATTTTTTCTTTTACTTTACCGCGATCAGGCGGTCAGGGCAAGCGCCGGTCATCTCTTTAATAGGCGCATGAGATGTCCGGCAACAACAACGGTTATTCGGACTGGAAAGGTCCTCATCTGCGCCTCGGAGCGGCCTTGGCAACAACATGTTCAATAATTAACCAGCCGGACATTTCATATGTCAAAACAACCGGGCAACGTGGTGTGCTGATAACAAATTTTCCCTTTTCCTTGACACAACTGCCGGTCATGGGGTAGGATTAATATGACTGAGCGCTCACTCAGCCTGGTGGGCGTTTTGATAAACCGGCATTTTTGGATTTGATCTGCTTAAAATTTGAAAGACGGACTGAATGTTTATGCGACGTTCGGTCTGTTTGCGGGAGACGATATGCAGCGCAGGAGCAAAGCCCTTCAAGAGATTCCAACCAATGTAAAGGACCGGGAGCTTGTCGCAAAAAGGCGCAGGCAGATAGTTGACGCGGCTGTGTCTCTTTTCATAAGCAACGGCTATCACCGGACCACCACCCGCCAGATAGCCCGGGCAGCGGGATTTTCCATTGGAAATCTTTACGAGTATGTCTCCACAAAGGAGGATGTGCTCTACCTTGTTTGCGACGCCATACACGCTGAAATGGAGGAAGCCCTTATTTCCGTTATTTCCCGCAAAACTCCGGGCATTGACGCCCTTCGGGATGCGGTGAGCGGCTATTTCAAGGTATGCGACAGGATGAGCGATCCCATTGTCCTGATATACCAGGTAACCCAGTTTCTTTCCGACAAGTGGCGCAAAAGGGTTCTTGCCAACGAGATCCGTGTTACCGGAATGTTCAGGAAACTGCTCACGGAAGTTGTCGCAGGTTGCGGTATGAAGATGGACGGGAAACAGTTGGATCTCGCGGCGCACAACATAGCAGTGCTTGGCCACGCATGGGCGTTCAGAAGGTGGTTTTACCGGAGCAACTATTCTTTGGAAGAGTATACACGGTTTCAGACAAGGAATATTCTTGGCGCTCTTGCTTTGGACCAGGTACAGGGGAAGGAGTAAAAATGGATGATCAGATTTACACCCCCAAAAACCGGATACGTGTGGTTACGGCCACATCCCTTTTTGACGGCCATGATGCGGCCATAAACATAATGCGCCGCATACTCCAGGACACGGGCGTGGAGGTTATTCACCTCGGGCACAACCGCTCTGCAATGGAGATAGTGGATGCTGCGATTCAGGAGGATGCCCAGGGGATAGCGGTCTCCTGTTACCAGGGAGGCCATATGGAGTTTTTCTCCTATCTCGTGGATCTCCTTAATGAAAGGAATGTACCTCATATCAAGGTTTTTGGCGGCGGAGGCGGCGTTATAGTTCCTGACGAGATCAGGGAGCTTGAAGCAAGGGGAGTCGCAAAAATCTATTCCCCCCAGGATGGCACGGCCATGGGGTTGCAGGGCATGATCAACCACATGGCAAGGCTTCTTGACTTTTCGGTTCTCGACCATGGGGCACCTGATTTTTCAGTTCTTTTGGCAGATCGCCCGGACAAAATAGCAAGAGCCATAACATGGATGGTGGAAAGGGATGCTGCTGACAATGAAACGGTGGATGAAGTCCGGAGGATAATTGCAGAAAAGATATCATCAAAAAAAACGGTTCCCGTGGTCGGCATAACAGGGACCGGCGGGGCCGGTAAATCCTCGCTTACCGATGAACTTATACTAAGATTTTTGCTCGATTCGGATAAACTTCGCATCGCTGTGGTATCTGTTGACCCGTCCAGGCGCAGAAGCGGCGGGGCACTGCTTGGTGACAGGATAAGGATGAACTCAGTTGTTGATCCCCGCGTATACATGCGGAGCCTTGCCACCCGGAGACCAGGGACGGAGCTTCCCGAGGCGATGCCTGACGTGGTCAATGTCCTGAAGGCTGCTGGATTTGACCTGATAATTGTAGAAACAGCAGGGATAGGGCAGGGGGATTCCGGGATTTTGGGTATTGCCGATGTTTCCGTTTACGTAATGACAAGCGATTTCGGGGCTGCAACGCAGCTTGAGAAGATAGATATGCTGGACACTGCAGATGTCGTGGCCGTAAACAAGTTTGACAAGCAGGGCGCAGATGACGCCCTGCGGGACGTGCGCAAGCAGCTCCAGAGGAATCGGAGGGCCTGGCAAACCCCGCTTGAAGAGATGCCTGTTTACGGTACCATTGCTGCGAGATTCAATGATGACGGCGTTACCGCCTTTTACCACGGGCTGCTCGGCGTTATTGCGGAAAAGACAGGGATCTCTTTCAAATCATCTTTACCGGCTTTATCATCGAAAACTCCGGGAGTAAGAACGATAATCATTCCGCCTGACCGCGTGCGCTACCTCTCTGAAATAGCGGATACTGTCAGAAAGTATCATTCGCATACCAAAAGCCAGGCAGATGCCGATAAGCGCTTTTCGCGAGAAGGGCGAGGTGTCCTATGATGTGAGGGGCAGGACTGTAAAGGCGCCTCTTTTTGTTCAATCTTTTTCCGGCACCAGTATACCGAGAATCGCGCTTCCCGGTTTTGCCGATCCGGGCGAGCGTTACCGATGGCTCAGGGAAGAAAATGTGCCCGGGCGGTTCCCATACACAGCCGGGGTATATCCGCTTAAGCGCACCGGCGAGGAGCCTACCCGGATGTTTGCGGGCGAAGGGGGCCCGGCCCGCACCAATCGCAGGTTCAGGCTGCTTTCGGAGAACTCGGAGGCAAAGCGGCTTTCAACAGCCTTTGATTCGGTAACCCTTTACGGTTGTGACCCGGATGAGCGGCCCGATATCTTCGGCAAGGTCGGAACTTCAGGCGTAAGCGTGTGCACGCTGGACGATGTAAAGGTCTTATACAGCGGGTTTGACCTGTGTGCGCCCGAAACATCGGTCTCAATGACGATAAACGGGCCCGCTCCAATAATACTTGCCATGTTCTTTAACGCGGCCATCGATCAGCAGGTGGAAAAGGCTGAGCATGAGAAGGGCAGGGCGCTGACGGATGATGAAAAAAAGGCGGTAAAGGAGCGTGTGCTGTCAAGTGTCAGGGGCACGGTTCAGGCAGACATCCTGAAGGAGGACCAGGGCCAGAACACATGCATATTCTCGATAGAGTTTGGCCTGAAGATGATGGCCGATATCCAGGAGTATTTCATAAAAAACGATGTACGCAATTTTTATTCCGTTTCGGTTTCAGGCTACCACATAGCAGAAGCGGGGGCCAACCCGATAACACAGCTTGCCTTTACACTTGCCAACGGGTTTACATATGTTGAGTATTACCTGTCATGCGGGATGGACATAGATGATTTTGCACCGAACCTCTCATTCTTTTTTTCAAACGGCATGGACCCTGAATACACGGTTATAGGAAGGGTTGCCAGGCGTATTTGGGCCATCGCCATCAGAGACTGCTATGGCGGCAACAGCCGCTCCCAGATGTTGAAGTACCATGTCCAGACGTCGGGCAGGTCGCTGCACAGCCGTGAGATCCAGTTCAACGACATCAGGACAACCCTGCAGGCGCTTTGTGCGATATATGACAATTGCAACAGCCTTCATACCAACGCATATGACGAAGCAATTACCACTCCGAGCGAGGAATCGGTTCGCAGGGCGCTTGCCATCCAGCAGATAATAAACAGGGAATGGGGGCTTGCAAAAAATGAAAACCCCTGCCAGGGAAGCTTTATCGTTGAGGAACTTACCCGCCTGGTGGAAGAGGCGGTTCTGTCCGAGTTTGACAGGATAACGGCCCGTGGAGGCGTTCTTGGCGCCATGGAGAGAGGATACCAGCGCAGCAGGATACAGGAGGAATCGATGCGATACGAGCAGATGAAACATTCCGGCGAGCTTCCCATAGTTGGTGTCAATACCTTTCTTGCCCCGGGTGTTTCGGACGCCAGGGATGAAGTTTCGTGTATCAAGCTTTCAAGAGCAACAGAGCAGGAGAAAAGATCCCAGGTGGAGAGGCTTCGTGCTTTCAAGAAGAGAAACGAGGGAAAGTCTGCGCCTGCGCTTGAAGAGTTGAAACAGACGGCGCTTTCCGGCGGTAACATATTCGAGTGTCTTATGGAAACGGTAAGGTACTGCTCGCTTGGCCAGATAACGGAAACCCTTTACCAGGTGGGCGGCCGTTACCGCAGGGGAATGTAATCTCCTGTTTTGAAATGGTTCCGGATTCGCTGTACCCGGCAGTACAGTATGCTCCCGGTATTTTAAATGGATAATCATATTTTTAAGAGGAAGACCAAGATGAAAGAAGCGGTTATTGTAAGCGCGGTCCGGACCCCGCTTGGGGCGTTTGGCGGATCTCTTTCCACGATGGGTGCCACAGAGCTTGGCGCTGTTGTTATTGCCGAGGCGGTGAGAAGGGCAGGGATAGACCCTGCTGTTGTGAGCGAAGTTATAATGGGCATGGTTCTGCCCTGCGGGTACGGACAGAACCCGGCACGGCAGGCCTCGGTCAAGGCCGGCCTTCCATGGGAAGTTGAGTGCCTTACCGTCAACAAGGTTTTAGCCGGCGGAATGGAGAACATGAGCATGGCTCCATACTACCTTGAAAGGGCGCGGTTCGGATACCGAATGGGGCCGGGAACGCTCCAGGACCATATGCTGCATGACGGCCTTTGGGACGTGGTTAACGATTTTCACATGGGAATGTCAAACGAGCTTTGTTGCGAAAAATACGGCGTAAGCCGCGAAGACCAGGACAGGTATGCCGAACTGTCTTACATGCGTGCGTTAAACTCGATTCGTTCCGGCCTGTTTGAAAAGGAGATCGTGCCGGTAACCCTGCCGCGTGGCGGCAGAAACGGCAATGACAGGTTCTCGGTGGATGAATGTCCGAGAGAGACAAGTTATGAGACTTTGGCAAAAATGAAGCCGGCCTTCAAGGATGGGGGTGTGGGTACTGCCGGAAATTCATCTGTGATAAGCGACGGGGCTGCTGCGGTCGTTGTTATGTCCAGGGAAAAGGCGGAGGCATTGGGGTGCAGGGTGATAGCGGGGATAGGGGCGCAGGCGGCTTACGGCATAGATATGAAATATGTTCTTATGGCTCCTGTATGGGCAATACCGAAATGCCTGGACAGGGAAGGGATCGGAATCGGGGATGTGGATCTTTTCGAGATAAACGAGGCGTTTTCCGGTTCCACGGTTGCCGTCATGCGTGAGCTGGGTATCGATACGGAAAAAGTGAATGTCAACGGCGGCAGTGTGGCGCTTGGCCATCCCATAGGCGCAAGCGGCTGCAGAGTTCTGGTCACTCTTGTCCATGAAATGGAGAGAAGAGACGTGCAAACCGGGCTTGCCTCTCTTTGCCTTGGCGGTGGAGAGGCTGTTGCCATGGTGGTAAAGAGGGATTGATACAGACTGTTTATTGTACGCATTGATAATATTTTAGTGATGTATAATAATATGTTACATGGTAAAAATTAGAGTAATGTTTGAGGTGATGGCCATATGGAACCTGTTGAATACAAAACTCCGAA
>MZGQ01000109.1 GCA_002085115.1 Desulfococcus sp. 4484_241 | reverse complement strand
GCTGGCCGGGCTGCCGGAAGAGTGGATGTCCAGTTTTGCCAGTTGGTATTTGAAGAGAAAATCAGCGGGTGTGCCGATAACGCCATTAGCGTGAGAGTTTTTTGCCTCTTGTGCTTCGCATACCGGCAACAGGTTGCCGGTGCCACCCGCCTGTTAAACTTGGGTTAAGGCACAGGCTTTCTGCCCCTACTTTGATAAAAATGCCGGAAGGTTGCCCTTCCGGCATTTTTTATGGTCGTCTCCGGTTGCTGCCTTGTGTGTTTTGATCTCGACCTTTTCGGTAAGACCGCTGTAGTATTCGCGAAGTATTTCGAGAACTTCTTCACGGCCAAAGTGGTCGGGAATAGGGGTCCCTTCGGAGAGACACTTGCGCAGCATGGTACCGGAAAGCAGGACTCTGTCCTCCTTGGAGTGGGGGCAGGTCCGCAGGGATGCCATGCCGTCACATTTGTAGCAGTAGAATGTCCAGTCGATTTTCAGGGGTTTACAAAGCAGCGCCTTGCCTGGTTCCGATGGATAGGGAATCCTGTCGAAAATTGTCTGGGCCTCGAACATGCCGTAGAAATCACCGACGCCTGCATGGTCACGGCCTATGATCATTCTTGAACAGCCGTAATTCTGGCGGAATGTGGCATGGAGAAGAGCCTCCCTCGGCCCTGCATAACGCATGTCAAGCGGGTATCCGCCCTGGACCACGTGGTCTTCGACAAAGTAGTTCTTTACAAGTGCGTCGATACATTTTACACGGACTTCCGCCGGAATATCGCCCGGTTTGAGGTTGCCGACAAGAGAGTGGATGTATACGCCGTCACACACTTCGATGGCTATTTTGGCAAGATGCTCGTGCGACCTGTGCATGGGGTTCCTCAACTGGAGCGCCGCGATCTCTTTCCATCCTTTTTCCTCAAAGATTTTACGCGCATCGGCCGGTCTGTGGTAAATCCCTTTGTATTTTACCGGGTACTCACCCTCGGAAAGCACCTTTACCGGGCCAGCCAGGTTAACCTCCTTCTGGTTCATTACCATCTGGACTCCCGGATGATCATCCTCGGCAATTTTCCAGAACTCCTCAGCAGTAGCAGTGCCTTCTCCCATGAAGACCTTTTCGCACTCGTAGCGCTTGTCAGCCTCGGTCATTTCATACTTTTCAGTAACCTTCATGGTGGCCATGATTTCGTTGTTTCCCGGGTCGACCAGGGCAATCTCTTCGCCTACGCTTATCCCGTCGGCGTCTGCCTTGGAAGCGTCAAGGCATACAGGAACCGGCCAGAAGGTTCCGTCTGAAAGCAGAAAATCGTCGCAGACGCTTTTCCAGTCATCCTTTGCCATAAATCCCGTCAGCGGGCTGAACCCGCCGTTGCCGATCATGATCAGGTCACCCTTTGCCCTGGGGCTAAGCGGAATTTTTTTCGCGTCGCCTTCAAGCAGGCAGACGGTCAAGCCCTTACCGCCGTGCGGTTCAATCAGATTGCTCATCAACATACCTCCGTTTTTTTAGAATTAACCGACTCAAAGACCGTGTGATTCCGGTCCTGTTGTGTTTATAAATTATGCCATAATATAAAAACTATAAATTAAACTGGCGAATAAATATTGTCAATATAAATCTTGTCAAATGCAAATCACTTTGCAATAATTACGCCCCTGCAATATCGCGTCGTTAAGGGTGATAGATGTGAGTGCCCAACCGGCCTTGGGAGCCGGGCAAGGAGTGTTTTTATATTTTTTTAAACGGAGCGGTCATGCTGGATTCATATATGGAAGAGGCGGGAAAGCGGGCAAAATTGGGGATTCCGCCAAAGCCGCTTTCCGAGATGCAGGTGCATGAGCTGTGCGGTCTTTTGGAACGGCCGCCCGCGGGAAAGGAATCTTTGCTTGTTGACCTTTTGACAAACAGGGTTCCCCCGGGTGTTGATCCTGCCGCCAAGGTAAAGGCGGAGTTCCTTGGATCGATCGCCAAAGGGGAAAGGTGCTCGCCCCTCATAAGCGTGGAAAGAGCTGTGGAGCTTCTCGGTACCATGCTTGGAGGATACAATATCGGTTTTCTTGTCGGTTTTCTTGATATCCCCGATCTTGCGGAGCTTGCCGCACGGCAGCTTGCCACATCTATATTTGTCTTTGACAGTTACAAGGCCGTTGCATCCAAGGCAGATGGAGGCAATCAGCACGCTGCCTATGTCTTGGATGCGTGGAGCTCTGCGCAATGGTTCACAGACAGGCCAAAAGTCCCCTCCAAAGTCACACTGACAGTTTTCAAGGTAGATGGTGAGATAACAACGGACGATTTTTCTCCCGCAGGTGAAGCAGGTACACGTTCCGACATCCCGCTGCATTCCCTGGCAATGCTTGCTAACCGGGTCGAAAAAGCCATAGATGCCATCGCCGCTCTCAAGAAACGCGGGCTCCCGGTTGCTTTTGTCGGGGATGTCGTTGGCACCGGTTCTTCCCGCAAATCTGCCGCCAACTCCCTCGTATGGCACATAGGCGATGATATTCCTTATATTCCAAACAAGCGCCGGGGAGGCGTAGTGCTGGGAGGCAAGATAGCCCCCATATTTTTCAATACCCTGGAGGACGCAGGAGCACTGCCTGTTGAGTGTGATGTTTCCGCCATAGGCTATGGAGACACTATTTCCATTTTTCCATATGAGGGAAGGATTGTAAACGAGTCTACTGGTAAAGAAGTGGCCCGTTTTGAGCTGAAATCAAGGGTGCTGCTTGACGAGGTAAGGGCTGGCGGCCGCATCTCCCTTATTGTCGGCAGAACATTGACCAACAACGTGCGCCGTCTTGCCGGGCTTGATGATTCGGACGTGTTCGCAGCTCCTGCAAAACCTGAAGACAAGGGTTCCGGATTTACACTGGCGCAGAAGATAGTCGGACGGGCCTGCGGCAAGCAGGGAGTTGTGCCGGGCGAGTATTGCGAACCAAGACTCGCCACGGTCGGGTCGCAGGACACAACCGGGGGCATGACCATGGATGAGCTGAAAGATCTGGCGTGCCTTGAGTTTGGCGCCGATCTTGTTATGCAGTCCTTTTGTCACACCGCGGCTTACCCGACCGACAGGGACAGGGAAATGCACGCCGAGCTGACCGATTTTTTTACAAGGCGTGGAGGCATTGCATTAAGGCCGGGCGACGGTGTAATACATTCCTGGATAAACAGGATGCTTCTTCCCGATACGGTGGGCACTGGAGGGGATTCCCATACCCGGTTTCCTGTGGGAATCAGTTTTCCCGCAGGCTCAGGCCTTGTCGCCTTTGGTGCGGCAACCGGGACCATGCCCCTTGATATGCCGGAGTCTGTTCTTGTGAGGCTCTCCGGCAGGAGAAGACCGGGGATAACGTTGCGTGATGTTGTCAACCTTGTCCCATATTCGGCCATGGCTCAGGGGCTTTTGACCGTGGACAAGAGGGGAAAGAAGAACGTGTTTTCCGGCCGTATCCTTGAGTTGGAGTGTGAGGAGGACCTTACAGTTGCGGAGGCTTTCGAACTGACCAACTCTTCGGCCGAACGTTCAGCGTCAGCCAGTACCATAAGGCTTAACATAGAGCGGGTAGTGGACTTTATACGTGATAATGTCGCGCTGATGGAGTGGATGCTCGAAGAGGGTTACAGGGACAGGGAGACTATCAGGAGACGGGTGGCAGCCATGAAGAAGTGGCTTGAATCGCCCACTCTCCTTCAGGCTGACCCGGACGCTCAGTACGCCGCGGTTATAGAGGCCGATGTGGGTGCGCTTGAAGAGCCGCTGGTCGCCTGCCCGAACGATCCTGACGATGTTCGCACACTTTCCTCGGTTGCCGGTACCGCTATCGACGAGGTGTTTATCGGTTCCTGCATGACCCGTGGAGACCATTTCAGGAACGCTTCACGGATTTTGCGCAGGGCCGATAGCCTGAAGGCTAAACTTTGGGTCACACCGCCCACCATCATGGACAGAAGGACACTTGAAAATGAAGGGCACCTTGAGGTTTTCAGGCGTCTTGGTGCCAGGATAGAGATACCGGGATGCTCCCTCTGTATGGGGAACCAGGCACGTGTCTCTCCAGGCTCGGTAGTTATGTCTACTTCCACAAGGAATTTCCCGAATCGCATGGGTGATGACACGCTGGTGCATCTTGGTTCAGCCGAGCTTGCAGCAGTGTGTGCCGCACTGGGACGGATCCCGACGGTTGATGAGTACATGGATTGGATCAGCCAGGGTAAGGACGATAAGCTGTAAGGGAGCCTTTTTGTTCCCGGAGGCTTGGAGATATTAAGGAGGCTGTTTTGAGTAACCGTAATACGATTTTTTTGGATGATGTTGAAAAATGTGTTGATTACATAATTGAAACCCTTGGCAAGAAGATTATTCTGGGCCTGCCCCTTGCCCTTGGCAAACCCTATCAGTTTGCAAACGAGATTTACCGGAGGGCCAAGGCGGATCCTGAGATCGAACTTATTATCGCGACCGCTTTATCCCTTGAGAAGCCGACAGGCTCAAGCGAGCTTGAAAGCCGTTTGCTTGGTCCGCTGGTTGAGCGAATATGGAAGGGAGTGCCCGATTTTGAGTACATGCTTGATCTCCGTGCAAACAGGATGCCCCCTAACGTCACCCTGAAAGAGTTTTATTTCAGGGCGGGTTCCTTTGTTAACTGTGATCTGTCGCAGCAGAATCACTACAGTTCCAATTATACCCATGTCCCCAGGGATATGATGAATGAGGTGATGGAGGAAAAACCCGACTGGGGTTTTGTGTTCTGCCAGCTGGTTGCAAAAAAAGATATAAACGGAAAAACATTCTACAGCGACAGCTGTAACGCCGATCTCAACCTTGACCTCAAGCGGTTAAGACCTATAGTAGAGGCGCGGAACATCAGGTATCTCCACATAGCACAGGTCAACAACAACCTGCCGTTCATGTATGGCGACGCAGTTAACGATGAGACTTTTTTTGATATCATAGTGGATAACGAGGAATATCAATTTCCGTTGTTCAGCGTTCCTCACGAACCGGTTACAGTCGCTGATCACATGATAGGTCTTAATGTCAGTACCCTGATAAAGGATGGCGGGACACTACAGGTGGGCATAGGTTCGTTGGGAGATGCGATATCAAATGCCTTGCTGATGAGACACAAGAACCAGGAAGCTTATAGGGCCGTGATAAACGATCTTGAAATCACGGACCGCTATGAGGGCCTTATAGACAGGGTAGGCGGACTCGGGCCGTTTGAAAAGGGGTTGTACGGCTCTACCGAGATGCTTGTAGGGGTTTTTCTCGATCTGTATGAAGGCGGTATATTGAAAAGAAAGGTTTACAACGACCCCATCATACAGAAGTATGTCAACGAAGGCGTCCTTTTGGAGAAAATAACGCATGATGCGGCCGACAGGGTCCTGTCTGATGAGGATTTGTGCCCGGTTATCAGGGAGGATCAGTTTTTGAGCCTTCAGAGATGCGGTTTTTTCAAAGACGGGCTCAAATACGATGCCGGCTTCATAACAGACGGTAAAACCAGCTATTGCGCCGATCTTCGGGATGGGAAAAACCGCAGCGCTATAATGGAGAACTGCGTCGGCGACACTCTCAAAAACGGAATTGTTGCTCACGGCTCATTTTTCATAGGTTCTAACCGCTTTTACGAGTACCTGAAAAGCATGGGCGACGAGGAGCGGCAGCAGTTTTTCATGACAGGCGTGGCCTATGTTAACCAGCTTTATGGAGATGAGAAGATAAAGCGGCTGCAGCGTAGAGGCGGCCGGTTTATAAATGCCGGCATAAAGGTCACCCTGATGGGAAACATAGCCTCTGACGGCTTGGAGAATGGGACCGTGGTAAGCGGTGTGGGCGGTCAGTACAACTTCGTTGCCATGGCCCATGAACTGGAGGATGCCCGCCTTATAATGATGATCCGAAGCACCAGGGAGAGCAGCAGCGGTATCGAGTCCAACGTTGTTTTTAATTACGGCCACACGACTATTCCGAGGCACCTGAAGGATATAGTGGTGACTGAGTACGGTATTGCCGACATAAGGGGAAAGGTGGACCAGGAGGTGGTAAAGAGCCTGCTCAATATCGCTGACTCGAGGTTCCAGCCTGAGCTTCTGATGAGGGCAAAGCGGGCAAGGAAGGTCAGTCCCGGCTACACGATACCTGACAGATACCGCAACAACTACCCCGAGGCTTTGGCGGAAAAACTCGCACCTTACAGGGCAAAGGGCTTTTTCAGTTTATTCCCGTCTGGAACCGAGTTTACGGATGAAGAGATCGCCCTTATGACGGCGCTGCGCCGGTTCAAGTCAAAGGCTGACAAGGCCAGGTTCTCAACTGCTGCGGCAGTGGTGTCCTCTTTTTTAAAGACGGTACCCGGCACTGCCGTTCCCTACTTGAGGCGGATGGGTCTTGATGCGCCGGCAACCATAAAGGAAAAGCTTTTGCAAAGGGTTGTGGTCAGTGCGCTGGCCGAGCAACCATAAAGGAAAAGCTTTTGCAAAGGGTTGTGGTCAGTGCGCTGGCCGACGCAGATGCCATATAATATAGCTGCCGTACCGGCAGCCTGGCCTGCGGCTTTCCCTGCGCTGCATGGGATAAAAAGGGCGGCGGCACGATCTTGAACTATCAGTACACCTATGACACAATGGACGACATCACATCTTGAACTATCAGTACACCTATGACACAATGGACGACATCACCAGCAAAACAAACAATGAACTGGGGTGAAACAAGAGTCAAGAGTAGACCTGACCCCTTTTCAGCCGCGCGTGTTAGCACGTCGGAGTGGGCTGATTTGTTAACCGTTGCGCTGAATTAATGGGGGTATGCCTGTATCAATGCCAGCCACCCAAAATGCGCTTTGTAAAACATCAGAGTCACTTGTTTTTAGCGCGTCTGGATCAATAATGGAGCTTCTGAATTTATTTGGCATTTCTATGACCTCGCGTAACAGTTGAACATCTCTTGAATGATTTGATTTTTCGTTTGTGTTTTTAAATGATACAAACCCTTCAAATAAACGTACCTCGTTAGATGGGTTGGAGTCGTAGAGAGCCTTTACCAAATATATTGTTGCCACCATCACTGTGCAGCCGGGGCCAACGTACCAATAACGCGTTTTACTTCCCTGCTTTTCAACACTGCGGCCTTTCGGGTTACCTTTAGCATCGAACGCAACTGAAAGCGGTGCCTCAACAATTAGATTCACTGGCTTATTTGCGTCATCGATATGCTTTCGGATGCATCGCACCGCTTCAGAAAATTGCAATTCTTCTGGATCGCGCTCATTAATCAACAGGCAACAGCTTTTTGTTTTATTGGCAAATCCTATATCGAGGATTAACCATTCTCCGCTTTCCGTGCTTATCTCGTTAGTTTTGCCTGCTCTGATCATGTTTTACGGATAACGTTGGAGTTCAGGAGCTGTCGAGCGCAGCGAGGGGACTGGGGCTCTGCCCCAGCAGTCCGCTGCAACGACGGGTTCAAGTAAGCCGCTACGCGGCAGTGTAGGCGCGCCCCATTGTTTAATCAAACGGTTCATGGTATCTTCGCACCGGCTTGAGCAGGTCGGTATCTTCTACCCG
>MZGQ01000108.1 GCA_002085115.1 Desulfococcus sp. 4484_241 | reverse complement strand
GCCAGCCTGGTACGTGTCCTTGCCGGGTTTATAGCGGGCTCGGCTGCCGGAATCATCGTTGGAGTCGCAATAGGCTGGCAACGGTGTATGGACAGGACGTTTTCTCCTGTCATCAGCCTGTTTTACCCCATCCCTGCCCTGGGCTGGATACCGCTTTTGATGTTGTGGACGGGAATAAACGAGCTGCTCCCGATTACGCTGATCTTTATCTGTTCCTTTTTCCCGGTGGTATATAATACGGTCGCCGGTATCAGGCAGGTTGACGCCGACTATATCCTCGTAGCAAGGAGCCTTGGCGCCTCTGACAGGCGCATTCTTTTTTCGGTGGTTCTTCCCCTGGCGCTGCCCGGCATATTCACCGGCCTCAGGCTTGAGGCCGGCATGGCCTGGCGGACAGTGATAGCTGCCGAGATGGTGGCAATTCCCACAGGGATAGGCGCGTTGCTGATGAAGGCCCAGAGCCTGATGAGAATCGACATAATCATAGTATGCCTTATCGTGCTGGCAGTTATGTGCCTGGTCTTTGAAAGTTTTTTTAAATGGCTGGAGGGAAAACTCACAGGTGGGTGGATACAACCGGATGTTTCATAAAACGGGAGGGAAAAATGAGGTTTTTGGCTTTCGCATATGGCTTTGCGGTTTTGCTCGTTTTTTCACATGGTATGGCTTGTGCCGGCCAGGCCAGGGCAAACCTGGGTTTGGATGCGCGTTTGCGCTTCGAGTACCAGGACGGGTTCAATGCGAAATACTATGGCGACAACCCTCCGAGAGGAGCCGGCGAGGACAGGTTTTTGCTGGAGCGTTTGAGAGCCGGTTTTGACTTTATGCCGGCTGATAAGGTTCGCTTTGTCTTGTGGATGCAGGACTCCGGGGCAGCGGACCTTGCCATGCCTGACAATGCTTTTTACAACGCGTCGCTTCAGGGGGAGAATAATCCATACAGGGACAGGTGTGAGCTTTGGGATGCATATGCCGAGCTCATGGATGTTTCAGGGCTTCCGCTTAATATAAGGGCAGGCAGGCAGAGGCTGTTTTTCGGAGACAAGCGGGTGTTCGGCCCGGGGGAGTGGGGCAACAGCGGGCGATGGATCTGGGATGCACTTAGGATCTCTTTCAGGTCGGGCAAGGGATCTGCGGATTTTTATTACGGCAGGACAATGGTTCATGATCCCCACACCTTTAGCGTCGGCCACCGCCATTTTTACGAATCTTTCGGCTTTTATTCCTGCTTGCCTCTCACAGAAAGAATGGGCGGCATAGCGGTCGAACCGTTTTCAATGACCAAGAGGGATGATCATCCAAATTACAGGGGAGAGGATGGGCGAACGGGCCCTCTTGATTCCTGGTATGCCGGTTTTCGGGCATACAAGTATCATCCCGGGGGCTTGCAGTGGGATGTCACTTATGTCAGGCAGTTCGGAAATTATGGGCCAGACGATATAGACGCGTATGGCTTTCACATACTTCTTGGTTACCGGCTGCCGGATTTTTTTATGTCTCCGGGGATCAGCCTTGAGTACAGCTACGGTTCCGGCGATTCTGATCCGGCGGATAACGAGCATGGCGCATTTGACGGGGCGTTCGGAGCCCGTGACAGGATGTACGGCAGGATGAATCTGTTTAAGTGGCGAAACATAAAGGATGCCCAGGTAAACCTGGAATTCAAACCCTGCAGAGGGCTCAGTGTTGTGGCTGGGTTTCACAAGTTCCGCCTGGCCAGCGATAAGGATGGATGGTCCCTCAATCCCGGGGTTTACAGGGATGTCACTGGGCTGTCCGGAAACGATGTGGGCGATGAGCTTGATATAGTATGCAGATTCGATGCCACGAATTCCACATGCCTGCAGGCCGGCTTCGGCCACTTCAGACCTGGAGGTTTTACCGAAAAGGTGGCGTCGGGAAGGCAGGCTGACTGGGTGTTTGTACAGTGGGAATACCGGTTTGCAGCGCAATTGTTGTAGCCGTATATTCAATGGCTGTTACGGCTTTTGAGATGCAGCCAGGTGTGTGGCCGGGTTTCATTCGTGTACCGGCTGGAGGCGAAATTATATGAAACATGGGACGGACGACAAACATATAAACGATCCATATCTCCAGGTTAAATCGCTGTGCCTTCAACTTGGTGAATTTCGTCTTCGTAACATAAACCTTTCCTGCGGCCAGGGAGAGTACCATGTGTTGCTCGGACCCACCGGGAGCGGAAAGTCGTCGCTGATGAAGGCTGTTTTAGGATTTTATCGGATAGACAGCGGGGCGGTGTACCTGGATGGCAGGGATATCACATTTATATCGCCGGGAGAAAGGCGTATGGGATATCTTCCCCAGAACTATTCGCTTTTCCCCCACATGAAGGTTGAGGAAAATATAAGGTTCGGCCTTGATATCGGCAGGCGCCCGGTCAGTGATGCCGACAGGGTTGTGGACAGGCTGTGCGGTATGCTCGGTATTCACGGGTTGTTGAAAAGAGCCGTGCGGAATCTCTCCGGGGGCGAGAAGCAGAAGGTCGCACTCGCCCGTGCGCTTGCCATCCAGCCCGATATCCTGCTGCTGGATGAGCCCTTTTCATCCCTGGACGAGAATGCAAAGCGGGAGCTGTGGCTTGATCTTAAAGCGGTCATAAAAGAGATTGGTATCACTACCTTTCATATCACCCATAACCTGGAAGAGGCCTACAGCATGGGCGAACGGTTGACGGTGATGCTGGACGGCAGGATCCATCAGAGTACTTCAAGAAGGGAGATGTTTGAGCGCCCCGCAACTCTTGCAGTGGCACGGTTTTTAAACTACCGTAATATATTTCGGGGCAGGGTTTATGCCTGTGCCGGCGGCTCACGTATCGAGACTGACCGGTTTGCCGTGGTGGTTTCAGAAAAGCTCAGGCCGGGAACATCTGTCTGGGTTTGTGTCCGTAATCAGGACATAAAGATTCTAAAACCGGGCAAACCTTTAAAGCCTCAGTTGCGGCATAATGTGCTTTCCGGTTATATCACAGCCATCTTTCCGTTTCCCGGATACTGCATTGCCTATTTCAAAACAGAAGGCGGTTCACACAATCATGATCTTGAGATAAAGCTGCCGTCATATTTAAGGGAACGTCACGGCCTTTATGAAGGTTGCAGGGTTTCCGTTGCATTTTGGGAACCTGGTATTATACTATTTGAGAATGTTGCTACAGATGGCACGAACGATACAACGTGAAAAAGGGAGCTGTCATGTCTGTCACGATCTATGAAGAGTTGAAGAAACGTTTTGCCGGTCTTTGCGCCAAGCACGATCTTATGGACCGGAGTGTGGTGATAAAGGCCAGGGCTCTTACCACAGAGGAGGCCATAGGCGATCCGGAAGCTGATGATTTTCCGCTGCAGCAGGGGCGGGAACGTCTCATGCAGGCCGAATTTCTTGGGGCTTTTGGCCAGGCTTTTACCGACCGTTACGGTGATTACCAGGGAACACTCGGCGAAATCGTTGAAATGGAGATGGCCAACAACTATCGCCGGGCCGTTTTCGTGGCCGCTGTCAACGCGGTGCTGCGTCACCTTGGGATTGCAGATCACACGGTGCATTGCCGTGACAAGGGGCCTGCGCTATGCGCCAAAGAACTGGGCCGTTATCTGGAAGACAGGTTCGGCCGTGTCAGGATTCTCCAGGTGGGGTTTCAGCCGGCCATGGTGGAGGAGCTTTCGCAGAGGTTCGAATACCGTGTTCTGGACATGGACCCGGCCAACATAGGCAATGAGAAACGGGGGGCTTTCATCGAAGGCCCTGATGCAACCGGCGATGCCGTAAAGTGGGCCGATATGCTTCTTGTCACCGGCACGACACTGGTTAACGATACCATAACTTCTTTTTTAACGGGGAAACCGGTTCTTTTCTACGGCACCACGATCGCCGGGGCGGCTGCTTTGATGGACTGGCCCCGTTTCTGCGCAAGCAGCACGTAATGAGCGATTGTGTCGTCTGTAAATGTTCAGCCAGGAGGATTAACAGGATGGTAATGCTTCCCGTAACGCACGAGCCCGGCCGTCACTGCGCAAGTACCGGAATACGGGATATTGTGGCAAGCATGGGGCTTGACTGGACCGAGGCGTTCTGTTTCGGCATCGGGGCCGGACTTGGCATATGGTATATCGACACCAATGGCCAGTCTCCAACGCGTATGGTCCATGTGCGAAGTGCCGATATAGAACGGGAGTTCTTTACGAGGATCGGGGTGCCCTTTGAATGGCAACGGTTCGAAGACAGTAAGGAAGGTGAAGAGGCGTTATGCAAGAGCCTTGATCAGGGCATGCCGACACTGTTGAGAACCGACATATACTATCTTCCACATTTTCCCTCCACAACGCATTTTCCGGGCCATGTAATAGTTGTATGGGGGTATGACAGTGGCAGAAAGGTTTTCTTTGTAACCGATACCGAGCATCCCGGCGTGCTTGAGGTGCCGTTTGATGACATGCGTAAGGCCCGCTACTGTCGGGGCGGGTTTTTCGATGTTATGGGTGACCAGTTTTCGGTGGCGGGCATAGATGCACCACAGGACATGCCCCGTATCATAACAGAGGCTGTTGCGGCAAACAGCTCTCTTCTGCTCGACCGGGAGTGGCCTTTCCAGGGGCTTGCCGGTCTTGAGACCTGGCGGCGCGAGATGGCCGGGGACTGGGCATCCTATGATGACTGGAAATGGACGGCCCGGTTCGCCTATCAGGTGATAGAAAAGCGGGGGACAGGCGGCGGCGGGTTCAGGCTTATGTATGCTGATTTCCTGGATGAAGCATCACGGTTCGTTCCTGAAATAGCACAAATGGGGCTTGCCGGGATGATGCGCGATCTTGGCATGGCATGGAGTGGACTTGCTTTTGCGTTAAAGAAAGTATCTGAAATGGAGCAGCCCGATTTCGGGCCTGCCATAGAGAAACTGGATCTGGTAATAGACATTGAAGCCGGGTACCACCGGAAGGCAGTATTGTTAAAATAATCCTATCCATAAACGGTTTTCCCGCAATCTATGCCTCAACCACAGGGGCAGCCGGATCCTTTTTTGGCAACCCGCCAAGACCTGCCCGGCAATTTTGCTTTCCTTGCGTTGCATGGAATAAAAAAAGCGCGCCGGCCAACAATGAGGAGGGGCCGGCTGGCCGATGTTGACAATCCTGACGTGCCCGGCGATAAAACCCGCCTATTGTTTTACGCTGTTTACAAAATATTGCAGAAACTGCTCCTTGAATGTTTTGAACACC
>MZGQ01000029.1 GCA_002085115.1 Desulfococcus sp. 4484_241 | reverse complement strand
GCATCAGGAAAGAGTTGATTACCGCCACGATGCCCACGACTTTCGCTCCATAGAGCCGGGCCACCAGCACGCTGAAGGCCAGGCCCAGGGCCGTGGCAATGACCTGGGCCGACAACGCCCACGCAGAGCCGGTAAGGATCTCGGAGAACCGGTCGTCCGATACTACGTTGTGGTATTTACGTTTCAAAAAACGGATCATTTGAAGTTTATCTTTTTAGAAATCATCGGGTTCTATGCGGTCAAACGTGATGGTTGTATGATTATCGCACAATGTTTTCAAGTCTTTTTATTTCCGGGATGGCTGCGGCTTTCCCGGTTGGCGCTTCATCAAGCCGCCAGTTTTGTCCGCGCTTTATGGGTATAATGGTAAAATTGCGGCAGGGGCCGGATTGGCCGCAGGTTTACAGTATGTCGGCAATCCGGCCAAGGCCGGTTATTACCATTTCGGGTGAAAGGTTTTTGCAGCGCGGGTCATCCTCGTGCAGCCTGAGTGACCTTGCGTCTCCTGCAAAAAGGGCTGTCTGGAACCCGCGGTTGTGGGCCGGGTATATGTCGTTTAGCATGTCGTTTCCGACAAAAATGGTCTCATGCTCCTTTATTCCGGCTTTCCAAAGAGCGTCTGCTGCCATGTCAAACAACAGGGGGGAGGGCTTTGCATGGCCGTATCTGTATGAGTAAAACAGCAGGTCCGGCCTTGCCCATGAGTTTTCCGGAAGGCTGCCTGTAAAGTGCTCAAACAGCAGGGGCGTGTAGAACTGGGCGTTTGATATTATGCCTGCCGCTACACCTTTTTTTTTCAATGTTTCAATCAGCTTTGTCAAACCCGGCATGGGATACACCGGGTTTGTCCTTATCTCAAAAGCAAGGGCGGCTTGCCGCGCAAGCCGGACAGATTCCGTTTTCAGGATTTCCTGCCACAGCCTGTCTATCTCGATTTCGGGAAACTCGACACCGGCTCTTTTTTGCGTATCATGATGCTGTTTTATCTTTTGTGTTAATGATTCATATATGCCTTCAGGCGGTATGCCGGATATTTCAAGGTCGTCGAATATTTCGGCAACCACCTCGTCCATGTTCTTTTTTGTATCCGCCTGCGATATGTCCCCGGCCGCGCTGACAAACATTGTGCCGTACACGTCAAACATGACCGCTTTTACCGGGCCGGCCGGGGTGCCGCTTTCCGGCAAACCGGTTTCGATCGGAGCAAGTGGGGAAAGTCCGGCCAGAAGCCTTTTATACCCGGGATCCATAATCACCCCATTTCAGGAGACTGAAGTTTTCAGGCGTAAAAAATTTTTCAACGATCACGGCCTTGTCCAGGCGGTGGGACACCGGGAATGAGGCTGTTTTCACGTAGGCTGCAAGCAGCCTTTCAGCGCATATCCGGCTGCCAAACCTGTCTCTTACAATGATATTGTTAACATCTATAATCTCTTTTGGTGTTTTGGCAAAACCGCTGTCAAGAAAAGGGTTCATCTCTGCCAGGACTTTTCGGGGCCGTTCATGTCCGCCCGCCAGGCGCAAAAGCACCTTCTGCTGAAGATGCTCGTCAAGCATGCCAAAGTCGATTGTCTCTTTTTGGGCAAGCGCCATGAATTTTTCGACGGCAGGGGCGTTTTCACAAAGCCCGAACGCTTTTCTGCTTTTTTCATATGCAGCCTTTATCCTGCCGGAAAGCAGTTCCCTGCCCACCCACCTTACCGGGACCCTGAGCCTGTCATACATGTGATCGAGCCTTACCCCCTGGTTTTCAAAGTCTGAACAGATATCGGCAAGCTTTCTGCCGTGGATCATTTTGCCCGCGGTCCATGGCTCCAGGAACGAGAAGCCAAACCCTTCCGTTATGCTCGTTGTTACCATGAAGGCCGATGATGCGACCAGGTTTTCAAATTTATGCTTCAACGAGGCTTCAAACACGACATCCATGCCGTTTTCGCCCACAAAGGCCTTCCACTGTTCGTAGGCTGCCAGGTCAGCAGGGCTGTTTGGACCGAGCGTGATATGCAGTGTTTCGCCGTTTTTAAAATACTGCGAAATCAGTATTGCCTCGCCGATGTTTTTTCTTCTTATGGCCCTTACAGGGTAAAGGGCTATCTTTTTATCAACAGGGGCGGTGGCCGGGCAGGGCAGGGGAGTAACCATATTCGGCACTAAGTGCACCCCTTTCGGGTCTGCCCCGGCTTGTACGAGAATATCACGGTCGCGCGAGTTTATAACACAGAAATGGCAATCCTCAGGGTATGGCTCGTCTGCAAAGTATGCGCCGGGCCTTCCGTCCTCGGCAAAATCGTGGATGTGGAGAAGCAGCCGATGGCCCCGTTTTTGCAGTGCCCTGATTATTGCCGGAAACCTTCTGTTTTTTGCAAGCAGCGGGTTGTGAATATGGAAAAGGTCGCAGCCTCCCGGCCATCTTGCCTTAACCGCCTCCAGTATAGCGTCTGCGGCAGCCTCCGGATCGGGGCAGGCCGGCATCCCATCCCTGTCGTATCCTATCTCGGGCACAACAGCGGCGGCCATACCAGGATCACGGCCCGGGGCCTCTCCTGTCACAAGCAGAATATCGGCTTTGTTGCCTGTGGCAGACGCCTGCTGCCTTATGGCGGTGGTTACGCCGCCAGGTTTTGCATGGTAGTGGATTACGGCAACTTTCATCATGCGGTTTTTCCGGGCCAATCGCTGGCACACAAAAAAGCTATAAAAAAAACGGATATTTTGCCATACATGGTTTTTATTGCACACCGGCAGGTCAATATCAAGCCCGGCATGATTCCCCTTTCCCTGGGCCATGCGCACTGTTGTCGCAATGAAAAGTGCTGTAAACCGTGCAAACCAATACATGGCGTCAGGCGTATCTCGTGGGGTCGGGTATGCCGGCCTGTTCAAATCCTTTTTTCCGTATGCGGCAGCTGTCACACCTTCCGCAGGCAAGCCCGCCTGGTGCAGGGTCGTAGCAGCTCCATGTTATTGAGTAGTCCACTCCCAGCCTGGCGCCGGTTTGTATTATCCGGGCCTTTGTCATCTCCATCAGCGGGGCATGTATTGTGATATTGCCTTTTTTTTCAACACCCGTTTTTGTGCCAAGGTTTGCCATGCGTTCGAATGCGCTTATGAACTCGGGCCTGCAGTCGGGGTATCCGCTGTAATCCACCGCGTTTGCGCCTATGAAGATATCCCGGCTGCCGATGGTTTCAGCCCAGGCAAGCGCGTATGACAGGAATATTATGTTCCTGGCAGGCACGTAGGTTATTGGTATCTGCGTTTTGTCCGGGCCGTCCTTTGGCACCGGTATGTCATCTGTAAGGGCAGATCCGCCTATCTTCGTCAAATCGGTTTCCAGCACAAGGTGATCTGCCGCCTTGAACCTTTGCGCCACCTTTGCTGCCGCGGCAAGCTCACATGAATGGCGCTGCCCGTACGAAAAAGTCAGGGAATATATCTCAAATCCCTGAAAAGCCGCTATTGCCATGGCAGTTGTTGAGTCGATCCCGCCGCTTGAAAGTATGACCGCTTTGGTTTGCCGGTTGTTCATCTGCCCCTCTCGTCAGGCCATATGGTTTTGTGCTGCTGAAGATGCAGCCGGACATCCAAGGCGTCTTTCAGTATCCATTCGGCAAGCGTGGCCGGGGCAAGCAGACCGTACACCGGCGAGAACAGGACCTGGCTCTTGGGTATGGCCGTGATACTGCATGATGTCTTTTTCGCAAATACATAGTCTGCCCGGTCCGCTATCACGAACTTTACCTGGTCAAGGTGTCCCAGCCGCCCGATGTTTTTCATGTCGTTTTTATCGTTTTCGCCGCTTGACGGGCATTTTATGTCAACTATTTTGATGCACGCATCGTTGACAGCGCTTATGTCAAGGCTGCCGTTTGTTTCAACAAGCACGTCAAATCCCCTGGCGACAAGAGCGTCAGCCAGTGCAGGCGTTTCTTCCTGCAACAGAGGTTCGCCGCCTGTTATTTCAACAAGGCCGCAGCCAAACCCGGAAACCTTGTCAACAATCCGGCATTTTATATTTCATGAAAATTTTCGATTTTTTCATCTTGCACCCATCATTCTATGTCAACCTTACAAAAGCCTGTCAAGCCGTCTTTTTGTGCGGCGGCAGGCCGGGGCGGCAATCCGCACCCTTTTGTAAAATGCCACAGCCGCCTGGTTTATAAGGCCTCTTTCATCAGGCTCGTTTCCATCCATAAATGGCCTTTTGGGTTTTTCGCCATTATCGATATGCTGCCAAAAATCGGTTTTTGGACACTGATGGCCTTTGATGTTATTATAAACATTTCATCTTGGTGAATACATCGCTGCAACAGATGTGATAAAAGAGATATGAACGTTTTATCAAAAATCAAACCATACAAGAGGGAGCATACGCCTTTGTGGCGATGTCATGGCTGGTAACAGGAAGAAAAACAAGCGATTGAAAAGCACCATATCCTTTCGCTTTACACGGGCCGAACTCCTGGGGTGGGGCTGCCTGCTGTTGGTTGTATGTCTGTGGTTTTTTATCCTTGGGGTTATAGCGGGCCGTGGGCTTGTGCCATTTGAAAACAGACCCGTGCCGGTTGAAAAAGAGCTTGCAGAAATCAGAAACGGGAGCCATGCAAAACAGGCCGGAAAACCTGCCGGTGCGGGGCTTCACGATGCCCCTGTAAAGAAAGGCCCTGTTGATGAACCCAAAGAGCCGGTTGTGGGAGGGGGGATAAGGGTAAAGCATGCGGTTAAAGTAACTGTCGGCACCGGGACCGATGTTCCTTCACCAAAAACGCCGCAGGCCCTGTCCCGGCAACCGGCAGCCGGTCACGGGGCGGAGAAACCCGACAGGAAAAAGATCTTTACTGTCCAGATAGCGGCGGTGAGGGGGCCGGAGGCGGCCAGGAAGATGATGGAAAAATTGAGAAAAAAGGGGTTCAGACCCTATACCACCACCGTGCAGCTTTCAGACGGAATCATATGGTACAGGATCCGCTGTGGTGCTTTTGAGAACCGTAAAGATGCTGCGCCTGTTATTGCTGCCCTGGAAAAAGAGGGGTATGGCCCCATACTCGTGAAGCGTTGAGAAGTAAGGTATGAACTTAAAGCCGGTTAAGATCCATCTGGTTGTCGGGCTGGTCTTTTTATCCATTTTCCTGTTTCTCATGTCTGTCCGTACCGGATTGCTGCCGGGCCGGTTCGGCTTCGGCAGACGTGCGCCGGTGAGCCTCGTGCCGGCTGATGGGGCCAGGCTGCCGGACCGCGATTCGTGGATGAATATTTTACATGGCGGCAGAAAGATCGGGTATTCCCATTCGAGGTTTTTCAGCCTGGATGACGGCGGTTATGGCGTTGAGGACAATATGTTCCTGAGGCTTGTAACAATGGGAATACCAAACGATGTTCGTATGAAAACCTCTGCCGTGTTGAATAATGATTTCACGGTGAACAGTTTTCAGTTGTCTGTATCTTCGGGACTGTTCAGTTTTTCAGCGAGGGGGGTTGTATCCGGCAGCATTGTCAGGATTGATACAACAGCAGGGGGGAAGAAATCACAGAGCATGGAGATCCCGCTTAGCGAGAAGCCCTATACATCCTCCGGCCTTTTCAACGTGGTAGCCAATTTCGGCCTTGCACCTGGAGAGTCAGCTACATTTACGGTTTTCGATCCTTCTGTCATGGCGTCTGTTCCGCTTGTCGTGACTGTTGCAGGCAAGGAGAAAATAGAAGCGGCAGGCCGCCGGGTAATGGCCACCAAGGTAAGCATGGAGGCAAGGGGTATCCGCCAGTATGCGTGGATCGGCGAGGACGGGGACGTCCTCAGGGAAGAGGGGCCTATGGGAATGGTCATGGTCAGGACCACGAGGCAGGACGCAGTGTCCGGAGGAATCGATGCCCCGCAGGACATTACGAAACTCGCGTCTATACGTTCCAACGTCAAGCTGCCCGATCCGCAACGGCTTAAGGTGTTAAAGGTTCTGATAACCGGGATTTCGTCAGCCGGGAAGGAGGCCCTGTCAGGGGGCAGGCAGTCTTTTTCCGGCGATATGCTTACCATCAGGCGGGAATCTCTTGACGGTCTTGAGAATACCGGGTTCAAAAGTGCCAGGTATGATAAATGGCTTAGACCCGGGCCTTTCATACAGTCGGATGATTCGGAGATACGCAGCGTGTCGGAACGCGTGGTTTCAGGGAAGAGGTCTGCTCGTGAGAAGGCTTCCAGCCTGGTTGAATGGGTTTACAGGAATATAGAAAAAAAGCCGGTGTTGTCGCTGCCAAACGCCCTTTCAACACTGCAGAACCGGCAAGGCGATTGCAATGAGCACGCTACGCTGCTGGCGGCTCTGGCCAGAGCCGCTGGAATACCGGCAAGGATCGAGACAGGCCTGGTCTACCTTAATGGAAGGTTTTTTTACCACGCATGGAATTCCCTGTATGTTGGCAGGTGGGTCACGGCGGACTCTGTTTTCGGCCAGATGCCTGCTGATGTCACGCATATCAGGCTGGCCGAAGGAATCGGCGGGCAACTTTTCGATATACTTGGAGATATCGGGAAGATTCAGCTTAAGGTTGTGGGCCATGAGCCTTAGCTATCGTTCAAGCCCGAACACGGCTTTTGCATTTTCGCCCAGCAAGGCATTTTTTTCCTGCAGCGCAAGCCCCTCATTTTCCATCTCCCTGAAATATCTGGCCGGCTTGAGCAGCGGGAAATCTGTGCCAAACAGGATCCTGTCGCTTCCGGCAGTCATGCAGGCTATTTTGTAGATTTTCGGATCGTACAGGAACGGGGATGCCGCCGTGTCAAACCAGAGATTTCCCATTACCTCCTTTGCCTCTTTTTTCAGAAGGTTGAAGAAAAATACCCCCCCGCCCCAGTGGGCAAGAACGATCCTGTTCCGGGGGAAAGCCGCGGCAAGGCCATATATCTGGCGAATGGAGATATCGGTTTTGCCGGGGTATGCATGGCCCACCGGTTCGTTGGTGTGGATCAGTACAGGTTTTCCGTAAGTGCGGCAGACCTCCATGACAGGGGAAAGCCGTTTCAACGCCTCGTCATCGATACCTGACATGTAACAGGCAAGCTCTCCCGCGCCATGCAGGCCTGCCTCCAGGCATCTTTCCACCTCACGTTCAGGATCCGGAGAGTAAATATCCACGCAGCAGAGCCCTGCAATCCTGTCAGGATAGCGCTGTTGGGATTCGATTATATAGTCGTTGTGCCGCCTTGCCAGTTCAGGATTCTTCCATGGGAAGCCAAAAGTCACGGCCATCTCCATTTCGTGTTCATCAAGGCAGGCCACAAGGTCATCTGCCCCGGCAAGTCTGGCTTTGTCAGATTCGTAAAGCAGGCGGAACGCTTCTTCACCATCGAAAAAACGGTGCCTTTCTTTTCTTACTTCGGCCGGAAATATGTGTGTGTGTGCGTCGATTATCATTTTTATGCTCCCTGGATTTGGTCAGACATTGAATCGGAAGGAAACTATATCCCCGTCCTTCATGGGGTATGTTTTGCCCTCAAGCCTTACAGTTCCACGCTTTCTTGCCTCTGCATAGCTGCCTGCATCGATCAGGTCATCGTAAGACACCACTTCCGCCCGTATAAATCCCTTTTGCATGTCGGAATGGATAACGCCGGCTGCTTCAACGGCAGGAGTGCCTTTTTTTATTGTCCATGCCCTTACCTCGTCCTCTCCCACTGTGAAAAAGGAGATAAGCCCGAGCAGCTGGTACGACTTGCGGATGGCACGGTGCGTCACAGGTTCTTCTATGCCGAACTCCTTTAAAAACTCTTTGGCGTCTTCTTCGGGCATCCGCGATATCTCGTGTTCCAGGCGGCCCCTTATAACCATCATCTCCATTCCTTCCGGGGGGCTTCCATCAGGCAGATCGGTGTCCTCATCGCCGTTGTTTACAAGCACAAGAACCGGTTTGGCCGATGCGAACGAGAAACCGCGAAGCACCGGCGATGCGGCAAGTTCCATGTCATTTCTTATCGGAATGCCGTTTTCCAGCATCTCTTTGACCCTGGCCAGCAGCTCAGCCTCGGTCGGATCCGGCTTTTTCCCCCGTTTTTTGTCAGCCTCCATTCTCTCAAGCCTGGTTTCGGCGATCACCAGGTCGGAGAGCATCATCTCTTCGTCCAGGGACAGTATATCCCTGTAAGGGGCTGGTGGCTCTTCGCCCGGAATGGGAAAGTTCCGAACGACGTGGACAAGGGCATCACAGTCCGAGAGGATGCCCCATGGGCTTGTTTTACCGCGCGCGCCTTCCTGCTGTTTCCCAAGGCTGTACTCTATCTGTGCGTATACGGTTTTTTTTGGCTTGTACATCCGGGTCAAAGTATCGACCCGGTCGTCAGGGACCCTTATGGCAGCTATCCGGTTTTCATTTTTATGTCTGCCGGCACTTTCCGATTTTGTCAGTGCCTCGAAAACCGTTTTTTTCCCGGAAAGCGGTTTTCCAACCAGTCCTAATTTCATTTAAATCACCTTTCTTTGAATTCTGCCTCCACCCGCAAGAGCATGGGATGCTGTTTTCCCACGGTCTGGGGGTTTTTTACAAAATCTGTGCGTTCGGTGTAAAACCGGTTTAAAGCTGTTTATAGCATGAAACAGGCTGTGCATAAACGGCTGTTTTTGGGATTCCCGGATATTGAGCCGCTATCAGTATGCCGGAGGCCCGTACTTTTTTTTGCAGAGCGAGGGAAAAGCACCCAAAAGAGCATGGCCTGCTGTCCCGGCCTGCGGTTGCCGGACTGCAAAAGGTGTAAGGGGCGTTACTTTGCCGATGCAGGTCAGGGGGGGCGGGATTGACATTTCCCGGATGCCCGGGCCGAGCAGGTTCTGCGAAGTTTGTGGATCAACCGTTCCCTTTTTCTTCATCTTCTGATTCTGAGAGCTTCGGGTCTGGTGAAAAGTGTTTGATCAATATCAGTTTGTTGCCCTTATCGTTGTACCGGTGTTCGTTCATGTAGCGCTTCATTATGATAATACCGCGGCCGTGGTCGGAATTTATGTTATCCCCCTCCGGTTCCGGTATTGCCCGCCAGTCAAACCCCTCTCCTTCGTCCTCTATCTCTATTACAAGGGTGTTGTCTGAACATTTTACGGTGTATGTCACGTTTTTGGCCGGATCGCAGCGGTTGCCGTGTTTCACGGCGTTTGTGAGCCCTTCCCGCATCACCAGGCATACTGCAAAAGCCTCGTGGGAAAGGCCCATCCTCTCCAAAAAACCGCGAGTCTCGTCTTCCACGTGGTTTATGACCTCCACCCTGGATGGGAACTTTATGGTCAGCGTATTGTCGCCGTGAAAAACTGTTATGGATTTTTCCTTTTGCATTACCCGGACCGTCACGCGTTGATTGACGTTGTTAAACCTCGATGCCCAGCACGATGACATCATCATCACATTGCGGACAATCGTGGCTCAGTTTTTCAACTATCTGCTGCGGTGCTGTTTTTATGGGTTCGTTCCTGACGGCATCGCAGGCTTCCAAAAGCTTTGCCGATCCTTTGGTCCAGAGGATTTTACCCTGGCTTGGTTCTACAAGGCCGTCCGAATACAGGAAGATGCGGTCTCCGGGTGCCACGGTGATCTCCTCTTCGCCGAAGGAAACTGAATCAAAGCCCCCAAGTACGTCACCATCCAGCATTATAAAGCGGGAGTCTCCATCCACGGACTGATAGACAGCCGGCGGATGACCGGCGTTTATGATTGTCATGCTTCTGGTCCTGCGGTTAAGGCTGGCATAACATGCCGTCAGGTATTTCTCTTCGGGCAGTATTTTTATAAGAACCTCGTTTATTATATTCATGCTTTCGATGGGCTTGTACACCGGCGTGCAGTTCTGTTTGAGCAGGGCTTTAACCGATGATATCAGGTAGCTTGTCTTGATGTCGTGCCCCGAGAAGTCAGCCACGAAATACCCATATATGTCATCGGAAATAGGGAGGACCTCGTAAAAGTCGCCGCCTGCTTCTTCAAGAGCGCGGTAGTAAACCCCGAACTTTGCATTTGGCTGACAGGCCGGCGTGGTCAGCATGGTGGTCTGTGCTTCCATTATCTGTTTAAGCTTGTCGGCCTGGTTGTTGATAAGCGAGTTGGTCGCTATGGACAGCTTCAGGTGTAGGCGGACACGGGCAAGGACTTCCAGGGGATGGAACGGCTTGGTTATGTAGTCCACGGCTCCAAGCTCAAACCCGGTAAGTTTTGACTCAAGCTCGATCATGCCTGAAAGAAATATGACAGGTATGGAGCTTGTGGCCGGGTTCTTCTTCAGTTTCCGTATAACATCGAAACCGTCCTCGCCGGGCATCTTTATGTCGAGCAGTATTAAGTCGGGCTTTTCACTTGCCGCGATTTTCCGGGCGGTGGGACCGTCAATAGCCGTCAGTGTCCTATAACCGTAGTTATCCAGTGTGGTAGCCAGAAGTTTAAGGTTGACGAGGTTGTCATCCACTATCAGTACAGTAAACTGTCTCTTTGAGTTTTCCACGTTTTCCCCTTATTGTCAGCCTTGTCAGACTGTTGCCATAACCATTTTAATTTTCAAGTGGACTCCATGTCCCGGCAGGTCGAGACGATGGAGCCGAACATCTCTTTTATGACCATTGTTGCCTGCTTCACAAGTTCGCTTTTACCCTCTTTTGCATATGTCTCTGCAGATTTTGCGGCTTTGGCAAGTTCAGGAAAACCCATGTTTCCCGCAGAGCCTTTCAGCGAGTGGGCGGCGTCCCCTGCCGCGGTCATGTCGTTTTCCTGGATGGCGCGTTCCAGCAGGGAAATGTCTTTCTTTGTGACATCGATAAAAATATCCATAAGGTTTGAGAATTCGGAATAGCTAAAGCCCCGTTCCCTGGCAAGTCGTTTAAGATCCATTGCTGGCGCCCGTGTGCTTTTGAGGTTTGTTTAAATAAAGGTATGCTAAACAAAAATGTCGCAAAAAAGCAAGGAAAACCTTGGGATTGTGGTGCAACTGCCTGGAATCCGGGCAGGCGGCATAGGCGGGCGGGGTGGAAGGAAGATAGTTTTGCCCGTGAACATATCGCCCCCGGAAATGGCATCAGGGAAAGCAGTTTCTTTATAGGGTTGATAAGCAAACGGTAAAAAACTATGCTGACCATCAGGACCGTCAGTATTCAGGTCAGATTCAGCTGAAGCTGTAACAGTAAGGGACACGAGCATGTCCGGGGCATCTGTGTCAATGGGGTAAAACGGCATAACCGGTTGTGAGCCGTCCTGTGGAAAAAAAAGTATCGTGTTGACATCAGGACACAAACACAATGTAGGCCGGTCTGGTCAACAGCTGCGCTCTTTTGTGGCAGGTAAAAGCATTGTATTTATCTGCCTGGGCCTGGTCCTGCTTAATATCGCCATATATGGCCAGACTCGTCACTACGGCATAGTGTACGATGAGGAGAAAATTACCGCCGACATTTTTCAGGACGGGTTGACCCTGCCAAACCTGAAAAGGGTATTTATCGAATCGGTCCATTTTCCCTGCCTTTGGGAACCGGTAGCCTTCTTTGTATGCGCCCTTGATGCCCGGTTTTTCGGGAAAGACCCCGGTCCGCGTCACCTTGTCAACCTTTTTTTGCATATCGCCAGCACCCTGCTGCTTTTTGTGTGTTTTGCCAAAATGACTGAGGCTCTCTGGCCGAGCGCCCTGGTAGCCGGCCTGTTTTCCGTACACCCCATCAACGTGGAAGCAGTGGCCTGGCTGGCTTTTCATGACTCCTCCCTCAATCTTTTTTTTATTTCGATCAGCCTTCTGGCCTATATTCAGTACACCAGGGCCACATCCCTTGCCGCATCCCGGATTTTCTATTTTTTGTTTCTGTCGGCCTTTGTCTGTGCCATGCTGTCCCACCCGCGCATCATGGCTTTTCCTTTTTTGCTTTTGCTGATCGATTACTGGCCCCTTGACAGAAAAAAAAACAATACCGAAAAAAAACATCCCTTCTGGAAAAAAATCATCATCAGAGAAAAAATCCCTCTGTTTGTCTTTGCCATGGTCTTCAGCGCCATCATGGTGGCGATGAAACACCAATCTTACAAAGGTCTTTACTTAACGTTTCATCCCCTGGATATCCTGGTTTCCTATGCTGCTTATCTGGCCAAGCTGTTTTTTCCGGAGCAGATCATTTCAAACCGATGTCTGTGTCCCTTTCATCCTTCCATGGGACAGATTCTGGCGTCAGCCGTTCTCCTGTTGGTTATCACTGTCGTGGCGCTGGTGATGGCCAGAAAGGGCCGTGCCTATTTTCCTGTCGGCTGGCTCTGGTTTCTGCTGGTACTGGCTCCGGCCGTTATCATTGGCAGTACACCCGGCACTGGAAAAACAGCGTTACCCTCGCTTTGCACACCAACCCATCCTCGGCGGAGCTGCATCTGAACCTTGGAGTTGCGCTCCAGGCAAGTGGAAAAACAGGCCGGGCCATCCATCATTTTAAAAAGGCCTTGGCATTAAATCCACACTACGTTAAAGCCTATCACAACCTGGGTAATGCCCTGTTTGACAGTGGAGATACAGAGGCGGCCATCAACTGTTATAACAAAGCAGTGGCCCTTGATCCGGCCGCCTACAAGACATACAATTCACTGGCCGTCGCCTATGCCCATCTGGGTAACATGCGCAAGGCCAAAGCCTGTTTGCAAAAAGCGTTGCTGATCAACCCGGCCTACTACTCTGCCAGAAAAAACCTGGAAATTCTAAGGCAACTGTCAAAGGAGTAACGGAACCGGAGTGGAAAATGGGAAACCCGGGGAGCATGATCCTATGGTTTTTGTCAATTAACCGAATGTTTTCATGAAATGTCCGGATTCACTATTGTCCAAAAACCGGTTTTTGACAGCATGATTGATAAGGGCAACCTGTTTTTTGATTTTAAAACTGGTGATAATAAATTCAAGTGGTTGTCAGTCGAAAATGGCGTTTTGGGGATTTGTTTCGGACAACAATGATTCCCGGCCGCAAAATTATATTGCCTTGATTTTTGGATTGTCCTGGACAATCCGGTCCACCTGTTGTAAAGCATGTCAGTTTGTAAATAAGTATGAATTTTATTTGATTGTTTTTGTAAGAAATTTTTGTATACGCCGGGTTTTGTCTCCGATGCGAAACGTGGTGTGGAAGGAAGTTTTTACAGGCAATAAAAATCAGCCGGTCGTTTTTGTGGGAAATAACAATAAAAATGCTTGACAACCTATTGGGGCTTAAATAAAATTTTCAGATTTAATAAACGGCGCATGTTGAATTTTTTTGTGCCAGCGTAGCTCAGCTGGTAGAGCGGCTGATTTGTAATCAGTTGGTCGGGGGTTCGAGTCCCTCCGCTGGCTCCAGCGGGGATTGCAGAATAGAGGTGGGGTTCCCGAGTGGCCAAAGGGAACAGACTGTAAATCTGTCGGTATTTACCTTCGGAGGTTCAAATCCTCCCCCCACCACCATGTGCGGGAGTAGCTCAGTTGGTAGAGCATCAGCCTTCCAAGCTGGATGTCGCGAGTTCGAATCTCGTCTCCCGCTCCAAGCCGGCTGCTTGGTTTTGGCTGCCCACGTAGCTCAGTAGGTAGAGCGCTTCCTTGGTAAGGAAGAGGTTCACCGGTTCAATCCCGGTCGTGGGCTCCAGATTTATATAATGTTATGCATGTCAAAAGCCAAATTTGAGCGAAAGAAGCCGCATGTAAATGTAGGTACGATAGGTCATATAGATCACGGTAAGACCACGCTGACGGCGGCGATAACGAAGCACGCCAATTTGAAGGGATGGGGTGAGTACATACCGTTTGACAAGATAGACAAGGCGCCGGAGGAGCGTGAGAGGGGAATCACGATAGCGACGGCGCATGTTGAGTACGAGACGGAGAACCGTCACTATGCGCACGTGGACTGTCCTGGTCATGCTGACTACATAAAGAACATGATCACGGGTGCGGCGCAGATGGATGGAGCGATTCTGGTTGTGGGGGCTGATGACGGGCCAATGCCCCAGACGAGGGAGCATATACTGCTTGCGCGGCAGGTGGGTGTGCCAAAGATAGTGGTGTTTTTGAACAAGTGTGACATGGTGGATGACGAGGAGCTTATAGAGCTGGTGGAGTTAGAGCTTCGGGAGCTTTTGGACAAGTATGAGTTTCCGGGAGATGACACACCGATCATCCGTGGCAGTGCGTTGAAGGCATTGGAGAGTGACGATCCTGACAGCGAGGAAGCGAAGTGTATATTTGAGCTTCTTGAGGCGCTTGACAGTTATATACCGGTACCTGAGCGTGACATAGACAAGCCGTTTTTGATGCCGATAGAGGATGTGTTCAGCATATCCGGGCGTGGTACGGTAGTGACGGGCCGTGTTGAGAGAGGTGTCATAAAGGTTGGCGACGAGGTGGAGATAGTAGGGATACGGCCGACGTCCAAGACGGTGTGCACGGGTGTTGAGATGTTCAGGAAGCTGCTTGACGAGGGGCAGGCAGGAGACAACATAGGTATACTTTTGCGTGGTACCAAGAGAGACGAGGTGGAGCGTGGACAGGTAGTTGCAAAGCCTGGCACGATAACGCCGCACACGAAGTTCACGACACACACCGTTTTTCAGCGGGTATCGTCCGCAGTTTTATTTCAGGACGACGGACGTGACCGGGATATTGACGCTTCCTGAGAATGTAGAGATGAACTGATCACGCCCATAGCGATGGAGAAGGAACTGCGGTTTGCCATCCGTGAGGGCGGTCGTACAGTCGGCGCCGGTGTCGTAAGTGAAATAATAGAATAAAATGGGAGAGCCGACAGGTGAGGATAATCGTTTCGCTTGCGTGCAGCCAGTGTAAGAGAAAGAACTACTCGACCACTAAGAACAAGAGGACCACGCCGGATAAACTGGAGCTGAAAAAGTACTGCAGGTTTTGCCGCCAGCATACGGTTCACAAGGAAACAAAGTAGGAGACCAGGTCTTACTGCTTTCTCGTGTGTACAACAAGCGGATTGGCTGTGAACTTGCAGGCCAGTAGCTCTAACGGTAGAGCGTCGGACTCCAAATCCGGGGGTTGGGGGTTCAAATCCCTCCTGGCCTGCCACATAAAGTCGCCATGTGCAGGAAAAGCGCACAAATCCGGGAAACCGGACAGTGTGCTTTTCCACGTTTTTAAAAAGAGGAATAATGGGACGCATACAGAAAAAGAAGGATCCGCAAAAAAAAAGAAAAAAGAAAAAAAAGGCAGCTGCTGCCGGAGCTTCCCCCGGAGCCGCAGCGTCTGATGGCCGGAAAGACTCCAACAAACCCTCCAGGCCGGCGGCGGGTGCGGGAGCGAAAACCGGCAGAAAACAGGGAATGGCTTCCGGAGCTGTTGCCAGGAAGGCCGGGGACCTGCTTGAGAAGGGATACATAGGAAAGGCGGTCCAGTTTCTCAGGGAAGTAAAGGTTGAATTAAAGAAAGTAACGTGGCCGTCGCGCAGGCAGACCATAGGCTCCACAGCCGTGGTTCTTGTGCTTGTTATCATAGTCAGCTTGTTTCTGGGTATTACCGATTTTATCCTGGGCAAGCTCGTGCAGATGGTTCTTGGATAGAAACGGGGGAGTTGCCGTGGCGTTAAAATGGTATGTGGTGCATGTATATTCCGGCTTTGAAAACAAGGTCCAGAAGTCGCTGGAAGATCGCATTGCGGCCTCCAATTGTGCGGACAAGTTCGGGAGAGTGGTCGTGCCTACCGAACAGGTGGTGGAGCTTGTAAAGGGAAAGAAGAGGCAGTCATCCCGCAAGTTTTATCCAGGGTATATACTTGTTCAGATGGAACTCGACAACGAGACATGGCATATAGTGGCAAACACTCCCAAGGTGACAGGCTTTTTAGGCGGGAAAAACAAACCGGCTCCTATCACGGACGAGGAGGCCGAAAAGATACTGGAAAGGATAGAGGCAGGAAAGCTCAAACCTCAGCCAAAGTATTCTTTTGAGGTCGGTGACGAGGTCAGGGTTACCGAGGGCCCGTTCGCCACGTTCAGCGGAGTTGTGGAGAACGTAAACCATGAGAAGGGGAAGTTGCGGGTTCTTGTAAGTATATTCGGGCGTGCCACGCCGGTTGAACTGGATTTTATACAGGTTACAAAAATGTAGAGGGCGTCGTTTGGCCTTGCGCAGGTTACTTGTTTTCCGCAGGCGTTTTTGTCCCGGAGCAGGTGGCCGGTTGGCTTACGAAGCCGTTAAGTTTTGGAGTGAAAAATGGCAAAGAAAGTTACAGGACAGATAAAGTTGCAGGTCATGGCCGGGAAAGCCAATCCGTCTCCCCCTATCGGGCCGGCATTGGGACAGCACGGCGTAAATATTATGGATTTCTGCAAGGCGTTCAACGCCAGGACCGCAGACCAGGAGGGGATGATAATCCCCGTTGTTATAACTGTTTACGCTGACAAGTCATTTTCTTTCATTACCAAGACGCCTCCTGCCGCGGTTCTTCTGAAAAAGGCGGCCAAGGTGGCAAAAGGGTCGGGTGTGCCCAACAAGGAGAAGGTCGGCAGAGTAACGCGGAAGGATGTAGAAGAGATTGCAAAGGTGAAGATGCCCGACCTGAACGCGACCGACCTTGACGCGGCATGCAGGATAATAGAGGGAACCGCCCGTAGCATGGGCATTGAGATCGTATAAGGAGAAGCAGAGAGATGGCCAGGAAAGGTAAAAAATTCGTCGCTGCACGGGAAAAGATTGATCCGGGTGTAAAGTACGGCATAGTCGAGGGCATCAATCTTGCCCTGGAAACCCGGTTTGCCGCTTTTGACGAGAGTGTCGATGTGGCGGTAAGGCTTGGGGTGGATCCCAGGCATGCAGACCAGATGGTGCGCGGGACGGTGGTCTTGCCGCATGGAACGGGCAGGGATGTTAAGGTCCTTGTTTTTGCAAAGGGGGAGAAGGAGAAGGAGGCTCTTGATGCAGGGGCCGATTTCGTCGGTAACGATGAGCTTATCGAAGACATAAAGGGCGGATGGTTCGGCTTTGACAAGGCAGTGGCAACCCCCGACATGATGGGACAGGTGGGTAAGATCGGCAAGATACTTGGCCCAAGGGGCCTTATGCCGAACGCCAAGACCGGGACGGTTACCTTTGACGTGGCAAGGGCGGTAAAGGAGCTTAAGGCCGGTAAGATAGATTTCCGGGTGGAGAAGGCCGGCATCATCCATACCACAATAGGCAAGGCATCGTTCGGTGTTGACAAGCTAAGGGAGAACCTCGCTGTTTTCCTTAAAACAGTTATTGCCTTGAAACCGGCAGCCAGCAAGGGGACCTATCTCAGAAGCCTTGCGCTGTCCACTACCATGGGGCCGGGGATAAAGCTGGATACTTTGCAGGTAAAGGATTTTGTTAAATAGTGTCCATCCATACCTGCTGGATGGCACAGGTTTTTTTGACGATTGCCGCAAGGCGCAGCAGCCGCTTTTTGGGGTTGGCAGGTTTTTGTCGCTGCTTTTTGCGGATTGGGGATTTTTAATCAATATTTTCTGTCAAAGACCGCAGGCGCATGCATTGCATGCTTAATCTGGGCGACCTGCCTGCCGAGACAGAGTGACAAAATTCGGTATGCGTTTATTTGTCGCCTCCGGTCTTTTTCGGAAACGGAAAGGAGGTGTATTTTATTTTGCTAAAGCTTGAACAAAAGAAAGCGCTGGTGGAAGAGCTGCACGACTCGTTCCAGAAGGCAGCTGTAATGATTCTGACGGATTACAAGGGACTTACAGTAGACCAGATAAACGGGCTGCGCCGTAAGCTGAAAGATGCCGGTGTGGAGATGAGGGTCGTGAAGAACACGCTGCTTCGGAGGGCGGTCCGGGATACTGATATGGAGGCAGTGTCGGATTACTTCAAGGGCCCTACGGCCGTGGTGATCGGTTATGACGATCCGGTAGCGCCGGCCAAGATACTGTCCGATTTTGCCAAGGAGAACGATAAGCTGGAGATAAAGGCCGGCGTCATGGGCGGAGGATTGCTTGACCGTGACAGGATTATTGCGCTTGCCAAGCTGCCCTCGCGGGAAGAACTTCTGGCTCAACTGCTTTCAGTGCTGAACGGCGTACCGACATCTTTGGTAAGGGCGCTGAACGGCATACCAGCCAAGCTCGTGTATGCTCTTTCTGCAATAAAGGAGCAGAAGGAAGCCGCATAGGCGTTTATGCATTTGGATGAACAATAAATAACAGTAATTTAAATAGTTTTGGAGGTTAAAAGGAAATGGCCGATATAACGAAGCAGGATGTTATAGATTTTATAGCCAACATGACCGTTTTGGAACTGTCCGAGCTGGTTTCAGAACTTGAAGAGAAATTCGGTGTTTCAGCAGCAGCTCCGGTTGCCATGATGGCAGGGGGCATGCCTGCTGCCGGAGGCGATGCCGGTGGCGCTGAGGAGAAGACAGAGTTTGACGTGGTCCTGACTGCTGTCGGTGACAAGAAGATACAGGTCATCAAGGAAGTAAGGGCTATAACGGGTCTGGGGCTTAAGGAGGCCAAGACGCTCGTGGAAGAAGCTCCGAAACCTGTCAAAGAGGGTGTGCCAAAGGAAGAAGCGGAGAAGATTAAGGAGCAGCTCGAGGGGGTAGGAGCACAGGCCGAGATCAAGTAGTTTTTGTCAATTATGGTGTTAGATTTGGGCAGCGTATCTTCGTCACCGGGAGGCGCCGAAGATATGCTGCCGGTTCTTTTCTGTGATCGTGGTGTGCTCCTGGTTGTTGCACCGGAATAACATTTAATATTTACAGGTAATTTTATAAAAAGCCCACCAAAAACTTTTTTTTCGGAGATGCCATGTCAGGCGAGTCTATTTTAAACAGGCGCATCAGGAAGCAGTTCGGTAAACTTGAGAAGATCGTTGAGATTCCCCATCTCATAGGGATGCAGAAGGAATCGTACAACCGGTTTCTTCAGAGGGATGTTCCGCCCGACAAGCGGGAAGATATCGGGCTGCAGGCGATATTTAAATCCGTTTTCCCCATCAAGGATTTTACCAAAAGCGCCTCGCTGGAGTTTGTTTCCTACTCCTTTGGAAGCGTCAAGCATTCTGTGAAGGAATGTATCCAGCGTGGCATGACATATGAGATACCTGTACGCATCAGGGTAAGGCTTGTCGTTTACGATATAGACGAGGAAGCAGGCAGTTCCAGTATAAGGGACATCAAGGAGCAGGAGATCTATTTTGGCTCCATACCCCTGATGACCGAAAACGGAACGTTCATAATAAATGGTACCGAACGTGTCGTAGTCAGCCAGCTTCACAGGTCCTCCGGTATCTTTTTCGACCATGACCAGGGAAAGACCCATTCAAGCGGCAAGGTTATCTACAGCGCCAGGATCATACCGGTGCGCGGTTCCTGGATAGATTTGGAGATAGACCCCAAGGATATCGTGTACATGAGGATCGACAGGCGCCGCAAATTCCCTGCAACAATCCTTTTCAAAGCGCTTGGCTACAGCACAAAGGATATCCTTGATTACTTCTATTCCAAAGAAAGGATATTCATACGCAAAAAGAAGTTTTTCAAGGAGTTCAACGAGGAGGCCTTGAGGGGACAGAGGGCATCTACACGCGTCAAGCATCCTGATACCGGCGATATCATAGTGGACAAGGGACGTATCTTTACAAAATCTGTGCTAAAGGCCATTAAGGCAGCGGGAATGGAAATGGTCCCCATAAGGGCTGATGCCCTTGTCGGCAGCGTTATAGGCACCCCGATTGCAGATCCGGAAAGCGGGGAGCTTATAGGCGATTGCGGTGATTACATAACCGAGGATATGGTTGAACGCCTGGCCGGTGATGCCGGTATTGATGAGTTCCAGATTCTTTTTATTGACGGTGCCAACAGCACCGATTCTATAGTCAAGACACTTATGCTGGACAAGGTTAATACCAGGGAAGATGCGTTGGTTGACATATACCGGCGGCTCAGGCCCGGTAATCCTGTCACCCCTGAGGTCGCGCAGGATTTTATCGATCATCTGTTTTTCAAACCGGATTATTATGATCTTTCAGCAGTGGGCCGGCTGAAACTTAACCACAGGCTGGGGACAGAAGCTCCGGTAACCCTGCAGACACTCAGGAGGGAAGACCTTCTGCTTGCGGTTAAGACCTTGATACATTTAAAAAATATTCAAGGCCCGGTCGACGATATCGACCATCTTGGCAACCGGCGCGTTAGGGCCGTGGGCGAGCTGTTGGAAAACCAGTACAGGATAGGTCTTGTACGCATGGAGAGAGCGATAAAGGAGCGCATGAGCCTCCAGGAGGTTGAGTCGCTGATGCCTCACGACCTGATAAACCCAAAGCCGGTGTCCGCCGTGGTGCGCGAGTTTTTCGGAACCAGCCAGCTTTCGCAGTTCATGGACCAGACAAACCCTCTTTCCGAAACCACTCACAAGCGAAGGCTCAGCGCGTTGGGGCCGGGCGGCCTTACCCGTGAGCGCGCCGGGTTCGAGGTCCGGGACGTTCACCCGTCCCATTACGGCAGGATCTGCCCCATTGAGACTCCTGAGGGGCCGAACATCGGTCTTATTGTTTCGTTGAGCACCTATGCCCGCGTAAACGATTACGGGTTTATCGAGACTCCTTACCGTGTGGTCAAGGATTCAACCGTCACAAAAGAGATCAGGATGCTTGCCGCCTTTGAGGAGGAGGCACATCCCATCGCCCAGGCGAACGCCCCCGTCGACAAGAATGGCCGTTACGTGAACCCTGTCGTGATTGCGCGTGTGAACGGTGAGTTCAGCATGATCAAGGCAGAGGAAGTTGAGCTCATGGATGTTTCACCTAACCAGATGGTCAGTGTGTCGGCCTCGCTGATTCCCTTTCTTGAGAATGATGACGCCAACAGGGCGCTTATGGGCTCGAACATGCAGCGCCAGTCGGTTCCGCTGGCAACAACCAGCGCCCCGCTTGTAGGCACCGGAATGGAGCGGATCGTTGCCAGGGATTCCGGTGTCGCTGTTGTGGCGCAGAGAAGCGGTGAAGTTGTTTATGTTGATGCTTCGCGCATCGTGGTCAGGCACGATTTGGACGGCGATGGAACTGACGAGAAACCGGTTACGGTTTACAACCTGTCCAAGTTTATACGCTCCAACCAGAACACCTGCTTCAACCACAGGCCAATAGTCAGGAAAGGGCAGAGGGTGGAAAAGGGGGATGTCCTGGCGGACGGTCCTGCCACGGAAAAGGGCGAGCTTGCCCTTGGCAAGAACGTGACAGTGGCTTTCATGCCCTGGGGCGGCTACAACTTCGAGGACTCTATTCTGGTCGGGGAGCGGCTGGTGCGCGACGGCGTGTTTACGTCGGTGCATATTGAAGAGTTTGAGGTGGTGGCCAGGGATACGAAACTCGGTAAGGAGGAGATCACCTGCGATATTCCCAATGTTGGCGAGGAGAGCCTGAAAGATCTTGACGAGAGCGGAATAGTCAGGCTCGGAGCACAGGTGAAGCCGGGTGACATACTCGTCGGGAAGATAACTCCAAAGGGCGAGACACAGTTGTCGCCGGAGGAAAAACTGCTGCGCGCAATATTCGGGGAAAAGGGCGGTAACGTCAAGGATACATCCTTGCGGGTCCCGCCCGGGGTGAACGGAACCGTCATAGATGCAAAGGTGTTTACCCGCAGGGGCGTTGAAAAGGACGAGCGCACACTCAGGATAGAGGAGGAGGAGATAAGGGCCCTGGCCAGGAACAGGGACGATGAGATAGCGGTAATCGAGGATGTAACGCGGGAAAAGCTTGCATCCTTGCTTGCCGGCAAAAAGTGTGATGCCCCGATCAAGAAGGGCAGAAAAGTTCTTGTTGCAAAGGGCGGGAAGATAACGGCCGATGTTTTAAAGGATGTCGGTCTTGACCAGCTTGAAAAGGTGACTTTCGGATCCGGCCCGGTCAACGAGCAGGTTCACCGTATCCTTGAATGGTACCGCAGCCGGGTGGAAGCCTGCCGTGATGAGTACGAAGAGAAAGCGCGCCGTTACGGGGAGGGCGAGGAACTGCCCCCGGGTGTTATAAAGATGGTAAAGGTATATGTGGCCATGAAACGTGTCCTGTCTCCCGGCGACAAGATGGCAGGCCGCCACGGTAACAAGGGCGTTGTTTCGAGGATTCTGCCGGAAGAGGATCTCCCTTACTTTAAAGACGGAACAACCGTTGACATGGTCTTAAATCCTCTGGGGGTACCGTCCCGTATGAACGTGGGGCAGATTTTGGAGATTCACCTGGGCCGGGCGGCAAAGGCGCTTGGCGACCGGATAAATGCGCTTCTTGCTGAAAAGAAGTACAAGGAACTTAAGAAAAAGCTTGTCGCCATATTCGACAAGGAGATTCCTCCTTCGGATATAGAGAAGATGGACAACGATACGCTTTGCCGTTTCGCCGGCGAGTACAGGGATGGTGTCCACATGGAGACACCTGTATTCGATGGAGCCAAGGAGGACGAGATAAAGAAGCTCTTGAAGGAGGGCGGGGTCAGCGAAAGCGGGCAGGCTGTTCTTTATGACGGCCGCACCGGTGAGCCGTTTGACGAGCAGGTTACCGTCGGGACCATGTACATGCTGAAACTCCATCACCTTGTTGATGATAAACTGCATGCCAGGTCCATAGGCCCGTATTCGCTCGTCACACAGCAGCCGCTTGGCGGCAAGGCGCAGTTTGGCGGCCAGCGGTTGGGAGAGATGGAAGTGTGGGCTATGGAGGCCTATGGAGCCGCATATGCACTCCAGGAGTTTTTGACCGTCAAGTCTGACGATATAGCCGGCAGAACCCGGATGTACGAAAAGATAGTAAAGGGCCAGAACGTGCTTGACCCGGGTATCCCGGAGTCATTCAAGGTCCTTACAAAAGAGATAAAAAGCCTGGGGTTGGATATAAACCTTATTGAAAAGAAAGATAAGGAGTAACTATTGGAAACTATATACGATTTTTTCGCCAAGCCGGTCAATCCAAGGCGTTTTTCGGGTGTAAGGATCGCTCTTGCTTCATCCGAGCAGATTCTGCAGTGGTCCTATGGTGAGGTGACAAAACCCGAGACCATTAACTACAGGACGTTTCGTCCTGAACGTGACGGTTTGTTCTGCGCCAAGATATTCGGCCCGACAAAAGACTTTGAATGCAACTGCGGCAAGTATAAACGGATGAAACACAGGGGCGTTACATGCGAGAAGTGCGGCGTAGAGGTTATTCAGTCCAAGGTTCGCAGAGAGCGCATGGGGCATATCAAGCTGGCGTCCCCGGTTTCCCATATATGGTTTTTGAAGAGCCTCCCGAGCAAAATAGGCAACGTGCTGGATCTCACCTTAAAAGAGCTTGAAAGAATACTTTATTTTGACAGTTATGTCGTAATAGATCCAAAGAACACCGACCTTGCTCCCATGCAGATTTTGTCAGATGAGGCTTACCAGGAGGCAAGAGCCAAGTACGGCAGGGATTTTGAGGCCGGCATAGGAGCCGAGGCTGTCAAGGCGCTGCTTGAAAAGGTTGACCTTGAGGAACTGAGCGACAGGCTTCGCGAGGAGCTTGCCAGTACATCGGTCGAGACCAAGCGCAAGAAGCTGGCCAAGAGACTGAAAATAGTAAACGCATTCAGGAAGTCGGGCATTTCTCCATCGTGGATGATCATAGATGTTGTCCCGGTCCTGCCTCCGGATCTCAGGCCTTTGGTGCCGCTTGAAGGTGGCCGTTTTGCGACCTCCGACCTCAACGATCTTTACAGGCGCGTGATTAACAGGAATAACCGTCTGAAACGTCTTATGGAGCTAAAGGCGCCGGATATTATTATTCGAAACGAGCGCCGTATGCTGCAGGAGGCGGTAGACGTGCTTTTCGACAACGGAAGGCACGGACGGGTGGTAACCGGCAGCAACAAGCGGCCGTTAAAATCACTGGCCGACACGCTGAAGGGGAAACAGGGGAGATTTCGCCAGAACCTGCTTGGCAAGCGGGTGGATTATTCCGGCCGAACGGTTATCACAATAGGTCCTAACCTGAGACTTCATCAGTGCGGTCTTCCCAAGCAGATGGCCCTTGAGCTGTTCAAACCCTTTATCTATTACCGCCTGGAGCAGAAGGGATACGTTTCCACGGTGAAGAGCGCCAAGAAGATGGTGGAGCGTGAAACCCCCGAGGTGTGGGATACGCTTGAAGAGGTCGTAAAGGAATACCCGGTGCTCCTGAATCGTGCCCCGACACTCCACAGGCTTGGTATTCAGGCGTTTGAACCGGTTCTCATAGAAGGGAAGGCGATACAGCTTCACCCCCTGGTGTGTACGGCGTTTAACGCCGACTTTGACGGGGACCAGATGGCGGTTCACATCCCACTCTCGGTAGAGGCGCAGATCGAGGCCAGGGTCCTTATGCTTTCCACCAACAACATACTGTCTCCGGCTAATGGAAGCCCTATTATAGTGCCCACCCAGGACATTATTCTTGGGACTTACTATATGAGCAGGATTGTCCGGGGTTCAAAAGGGGAAGGGGCTGTTTTTTCCAGCCCGGAAGAGGTTGTTGTTGCGTATGATGCCGGCGAGGTTGCGCTGCATGCTCCCGTGGTGGTCCGCATAGATGGAAAAAGATATGACACATCAGTGGGCCGGGTGCTTCTGTGGGAGGTCATACCCCAGGATTTGGCCCCTGTTTTCAAGCAGGTCCATATATCCACCAAGGCAGAGGCGAATGCCGCACTTGCGGAAATCAAGAAAGGCGCATCGTTTGAAGATATCCAGGCAAGGTACCCTGATACCGGCGATGAACATGAACCGGCGGACGGCCGTATAATAACCAGGGATGAAATGACCGGTGCGCTTGGGATCAGCGAAAAAGATGCAGACTACCTGTTTTCATTAAAAGAGGGTGATTGCAGCGATGTTATAAAAACGGAGAACGGCTATAGACTTTTCAGGATGGTCGGCAAGAGAAGCAGGCTGCCGTTTGAGCTTGTTAACCGGCCAATGGGCAAAAAAGCCGTTCGGGAGCTTGTGGACAGGGCCCACAGGAGTCTTGGGCTGAAAGCGACCGTTATTTTGGCTGACCGGCTCAAGGATATCGGGTACAAGTATTCCACCCTTGGCGGCCTTTCCATATCCATAGACGCCATGGTGGTCCCGGAAAAGAAGTGGGATATCATACGGAATGCCGAGCAGCAGGTGGAGGAGATCGAGCGCCAGTACAAGGAAGGCCTTATTACACAGGGTGAGAAGTACAACAAGGTGGTCGATATCTGGTCCAGGGCTACTGACGAGATAGCCAACGAGATGATGGAGGCCATGCGGAAAGATACCGGAGCCACTGCCGGCAAGTTCAACCCGGTGTTCATGATGGCCGACTCCGGCGCGAGGGGCAGCAAGGACCAGATGCGTCAGCTGGCCGGTATGCGCGGTCTCATGGCGAAACCGTCGGGCGAGATTATTGAAACGCCTATTGTTGCCAATTTTCGTGAGGGCCTCAGCGTTCTCCAGTACTTTATCTCTACCCACGGCGCCCGGAAAGGTTTGGCTGATACGGCCTTGAAAACCGCCAATTCAGGTTATCTTACGCGTCGCCTTGCCGATGTGGCGCAGGACTGCATCATAACCGAGGAAGATTGCGGGTCTGTCACCGGTGTGGAGGTTGAGTCTCTGGTCGAAGGCGGGGAGATTATTGAGCGCCTTGTAGATCGGGTCATCGGCCGGATAGCCATAGAAGACGTACGTGATCCTTTTACAGACGAGATAATCGTCAAAGCGGGCGATGAGATATCTGAGCGCCATATCCCGGCCATAGAAAATTCGGGTATTACAAAGATAAAGATCCGTTCCGTTCTTACATGCAGGTGTGCCAACGGAGTTTGTGCGAAGTGTTACGGCAGGGATTTTGCGCATGGGAGACTCGTCGAGCTGGGTCAGGCCGTGGGTATCCTGGCTGCACAGTCGATAGGCGAACCCGGCACCCAGCTGACGATGCGGACCTTTCATATCGGCGGAACCGCCAGCCGGAAGGTGGAGCAGGCTGAGATACGGGCCAGGACCGATGGTTTCGTTAAGCTTGCTGGCCTCAAGCTTGTGGAAAAGGCGGACGGCAGCATGGTGGTCATGAATCGTCGCGGAGGTGAGTTCACGATTGTAAACAAGGCCGGCAGGGAGGTTGAGAGATTCCCGGTCATATATGGCGCAATAATCGGTGTCAAGGACGGGCAGGAGGTCAAGGCCGGTGACGTGCTCGTTACATGGGATCCCTTCACTACCCCGATTGTTGCAGAAGTGAGTGGCGTGGTAAAGTTCGGGGATATAATAAAGGGTAAAACCATGCAGGAGAAGGTGGACCCTGTTACGGGCAAGTCGAGCCAGACGATAATCGAGGAGAGCAAGAGCCAGGACCTTAAGCCCAGAATCTCCATAAAGGATGAGTCCAACAAGACCGCGAGACTTCCCGACGGAAAAGGCTATGCGCGTTACCTGCTTCCGGTGGGAGCCGTTATCATGGTTGAGGAGAACGATAAGATTATGGCCGGTGACGTGATCGCCAAGCTGCCGCGTGCCACAACAAAGACAAAGGATATCACCGGCGGTCTTCCGCGTGTTGCCGAACTGTTCGAGGTCCGTAAGCCCAAGGAAGCTGCGATATTGAGCGAGATTAACGGGTACGTGTCCATATCCAAGGCCACCACGAAAAAGGGTAAGCAGAAAGTGACGGTAACGCCGGTAGATGGCGGCGAGCCAAGAGAGTACCTTATACCCAGGGGCAAGCACATAAACGTTTATGACGGTGACTACATAAGGGCCGGTGAGGAGATTGTGGCCGGTTCGGCTAATCCGCAGGACGTCATGAACATAAAGGGTGAAGTTGCGCTTGCGCGTTACCTGGTGGACGAGGTGCAGGAGGTCTACAGACTGCAGGGCGTTTCCATAAACGATAAGCACATAGAGGTGATAGTCCGTCAGATGATGCGCTGTGTCAAGATAAAGGAGGTTGGTGACACCGATTTTATTATTGATGAGTATGTTGACAAGAGCCGCTTTGAAGAGGCCAACAGGGAAGTGGTTGCAAAGGGCGGAAAACCCGCTATAGGCGAGCCGCTGATACTCGGCATAACAAAAGCGTCTCTTGCCACCGAAAGCTTTATTTCGGCGGCTTCTTTCCAGGAGACCACCAAGGTGCTTACGGATGCCAGCATAGAAGGCAAGGTCGATTACCTTAAGGGCCTGAAGGAGAACGTAATAATGGGGCGCCTGATTCCCGCCGGAACCGGCTTTGTGGAATACAGGAAGGAGAATTCGGACACAGGAAAAATCAAGGCCGGTGTCGATGCTTAAAGACGAGAAAAACGTTGCTATTTGCAGACAAAATGCTTGACATGGGCAAAAAACAATTATAGAGTTCCTTGTTTTATCGATTCTGTTAATTAAAAGTCTTTTTTTAAGAGGAGTTTAGTCGAGAGATATGCCTACTATCAACCAGTTGGTGCGCAAGGGTAGAAAGAGGATAACCAAGAAGACCAACACCCCGGCCCTGAAGGGTGCTCCGCAGAAGAGGGGTGTATGTGTGCGGGTGTACACATCAACGCCAAAGAAGCCGAACTCGGCATTGCGTAAGGTTGCAAGGGTCAGGTTGACGACCGGTATCGAGGTGACCGCATACATCCCGGGTATAGGTCATAACCTTCAGGAGCATTCGGTTGTTCTTGTGCGTGGGGGCCGTGTAAAGGACCTTCCTGGTGTAAGGTACCATATAGTCAGGGGAACTCTTGATACTCTTGGTGTTGATGACAGGAGGCAGGGCAGGTCCAAGTATGGGGCCAAGAAACCCAAGTGATAAGTGTTGCGGCCCGGTTTTATTTATATGATTTTGATCGGAGTTGGACGATATAAACAAGTTAAGATGGTGTAGCGTATGCCTAGGAAAAGAGAAGTCCCGGTAAGGCCGGTTCCCCCGGACGCGAGGTACAACAGCAAGCTTGTGTCGATGTTTATCAACAAGCTGATGCGCGACGGCAAGAAAAGTACTGCCGAGTCTATACTGTACGGTGCGTTTGATATTATCAGGGAGAAGACGGGAAGGGAGCCGCTGGAGGTTTTCGAGGAGGCGATTGCCAACGTCAAGCCAAAGCTTGAGGTCAAGTCAAGGCGCGTAGGCGGTTCAACCTACCAGGTGCCTACGGAGATAAGGGAATCAAGAAGGGTTGCCCTGTCTATCCGTTGGATCATCGGCTATGCCAGGGCCAGAGCCGAAAAGGGCATGAAATTGAAACTGGCCGGTGAGCTTATGGATGCTGCAAACCAGAGAGGCGCGTCCGTCAAGAAGCGGGAGGATACGCACAGGATGGCCGAGGCCAACAAGGCTTTTGCCTTTTACAGGTGGTAAGTCGGTTGGGCAAGGGCTTTCATATATAATTCGAGGGAAACTGAAAAATAAGCCGAGAGAAACATAAGGTAAAAGGGGGCCAAGATGTCAAAAGCCAAATTTGAGCGAAAGAAGCCGCATGTAAATGTAGGTACGATAGGTCATATAGATCACGGTAAGACCACGCTGACGGCGGCGATAACGAAGCA
>MZGQ01000028.1 GCA_002085115.1 Desulfococcus sp. 4484_241 | reverse complement strand
CTGATTTCGTAGGCACTACGCCATTTTTTAGATTATGGATAACTATCTGTTATTCTATCGTATTAGGTATTTTGCATTTCCACAACTGTCGAACGCGGGTTAAAGCGTATAACAGTTTAAACCGGTTTGCCATATTTGCCGGTATGAACAGGAAACATTTTTTTGGAGGGGGTATAGTGCAATGGCGGTCGGCCAGGTTTTGGAATTTTAATAAAACCGTCCCGGTTTGAAAAGATTTTCAGCCCATGATGCCGCGGTTTATTTTTTCACATAAGCCATGTTGGCCGCAGCCCGTTTTTTTGCCGTCTATTCCGAGCACAGGCACGGCCCCCATCAGGGAGTTTGTCACGATGATCCCATCCGATTCCAAGGCAAAGTTCATGGGAACCGGCTCCTCCCTGGTGTCATATCCCCGGGAACGAAGCAGGTCCAGAGCCGCCGATTGTGTTATACCCCGCAGCGCTGTGGGGGAAAGCGGCGTGATAACCGTTTTACCCGCCACAAAAAGAAGGTTGGCTGTGTTTGTCTCGGAAAGCGTCCCGTCGGGATTTGTTATGAGCGCCTCGTCAGCCCCCCTTTGTTTTGCCCATCTGCCTGCCGCAAGGTAAAACAGGTAGTTCATCGTTTTGTGCCTTGCTGTTTCAATCTGCCGGGGTTCGGGGTATGTGGCAAGCTCAAGGCCGTTTTTGCCAAGCGTTTCCAGCCTGTGCTTGTATGGCCTTGCCGTAACGATAAGTGTTGTGTCAAAGGGGGCGGTCTCACGCTCTCCCATGGCTGCCATTATTTTCACCGCTGCTGTTTCGTTTTCCAGGCGGTTTGCCGCAACGGCACGGTGGCTTCCTGGTCCGGAATTATACGTCCGTTCATCCATACGTACGCGGATTTTTTTTGTGATGGCCGGTTTTTCTCAAAAGCCTTGAGCATGGTTTTCGCCTTTGCAAGTGTTTCATCAAATTCATCCTCTGCAACCGAGTCGTAAACTATGCCGCCTCCTGCCGCATACAAGAGCCTGTCGTTGCTTATTATTGCCGTACGTATCGCTATAGACAGGTCCATAGTATCGTGGAAGCTTATGTAGCCTATGGAGCCGGTATAGACATGCCTGCGGCATGGTTCCAGCTCATCTATTATCTCCATTGAGCGTATCTTTGGACAACCGGTAATCGAACCGCCAGGAAAAGCCGCCGCTATTATATCGGCCGAATCGATATCTTTTGCGAGCCTTCCCTCTACCGTTGACACCATGTGGAAAACGTTTTCGTATGCTTCCAGGGTCTTATGCGCAGCCACCTTCACGCTGCCGCGCCTGCATACTTTTCCAAGATCGTTTCTGAGCAGATCCACTATCATTGAGAGTTCAGCGTCATCCTTGACACTTTGCACAAGCTCCTCCCTGTTTCGCATGTCCTGGTCCGCTGTTTCCCCCCTTGGCCTTGTGCCTTTTATTGGCATTGTCTCAATATGCGAACCGTTACGGAAAAGGAACCGTTCAGGCGACGTGGATACCACATGATGGTCACCCGCGTTTATGTATGCGAAAAACGGAGCGGGATTTTTTTTGTAAAGCATTGAAAAAAGGGCGTAGGGGCTCCCCCGGAATGACGCTTCAAATCGTTGGGAAATATTGACCTGGTATACATCGCCGGCGCGGATGTAATCCAGAACGCGTGATATGGCCCTGCAGTACCTCTCCTTTGTGAAGTTGGATGTAAACACGCCGCAACATGGCTCAGACATGTCCGGTGCTGTCTTTTTCAACATGGCATAGAAGTTTTCGCGTGTTTGTCCAACCTCTTTTTTTGAAAATATCGGAATGCACAACCTGGTTTCCGATTTGCGCCTGTCATGCACAAGGATCACCCTTGGTGCGGACATGTACAAGTCAGGCAGTCCAAGGTCATCTATGGATGTGCGTGGGAGCCTTTCTATGCAATCCTTAAGGTCATATGACAGGTAGCCGAACAGTCCTGCGCCTACAGGTATAAAAGGCTCGGGCTGTTTAACCTTGAAGCCGGCAGTTAATTTTTTCAAAGCAACCAGTGGGTTGCCGGTAAACTCGCGCCACCTGCCTTCGTGCAGGAGGCGGATGGAACGGCCCTTTGCTGCCAGGACAAGCCACGGGTCGGCGGCAAGAATATGGTGCCTGGCGTGTTTCATGTCGCCTCCGGAAAGCAGTGTAACCGTGCCATAAAGATGGGCGAACCGGGCGGCAGTTTCGATAAACGGTTCATCATGGTCTATTGCTTCAACATGTATGCCAACAGGTTTTTTTATTGTTTTTATATGGTTATCCATTGCTGTTTCCCTTTGGCCGTCCTGTGCTTATTAAAAATCATAACGGGTGAGAAAGTTTTCAGCCATAACCATGCCATGTTCTGTGAGGAAACTCTCCGGGTGGAACTGAACGCCGAAGACCGGGTATTTTCGGTGGCGTATGCCCATTATCAGGTTATCCGGCGTTGTTGCGCAAACGGTAAGCTCATTTGTAGATAGCCTGGCCACAAGCGAGTGGTAACGCGCGGCTGTAAACGGGGATGGTATGCCCGAGAATATACCTTGTCCGTCATGAAGTATCGGGCTGGTTTTCCCGTGCACCGGGACAGGACACTTTACTGTTTTGCCGCCGTAAGCCTCGTTTATGCACTGCATTCCAAGACAAACTCCGAAAATGGGGATCCTGGAGCCCAGCTTCCTTACGATTCCGACCGATATGCCCGCATGGGATGGTGTTTTAGGCCCCGGGCTTATCAGTATGTAGTCCGGGTTTTCCTTTTCAGCCTCGGCAATTGTAATGGCGTCGCTTCTGTGTACGGTTATGCTTATGTCAAACATGAGAAACAGTTGGACAAGATTGTATGTAAAAGAGTCGTAGTTGTCGATCACAAGCAGTTTTTTCATCTTTGCCAATGCCCACAAATAAAAAAGCCACCCGACCGGAGTCTGGGTGGCTTTAATTACACATTAAAACCTATAGCATGACCCGTTTTTTAATCCCTTGTGCGGGGATTTTTATGCACTTTTTATAACCTGGCAGATGATACTATTTGCCGATTTTTATTTCAAGCCTCCGGCAGGCATTATGGCCGAATCACTCAAAGGGAGGGGCAGGTTAACGGCCTGCCGATTTTGCGGCCTGTTTTCCCTTTTTTCGCACCGTGGCGGTTTTACCTTTTTGTTTTTTTGTGTTACCCGCATTCAATGCGATTTCCAGGACATCGTTCATCCTTTCGGTAAGATGAAAGGTAAGCACTTTTTTGACGTTTTCCGGGATCTCTTCAAGGTCTTTTTCATTGGCCTTCGGCATTATAACCTCGCGGATTCCTGCACGGTGCGCCGCTATTACCTTCTCTTTTATACCACCGACCGGCATCACCTTTCCCCTCAGGGTGATCTCGCCGGTCATGGCAAGTTTCTTCTTTATGCGTTTACCTGTCAGCAGCGAGACCAGGGCTGTTAGTATGGTTACACCTGCGGAAGGCCCGTCCTTGGGTATTGCGCCTGAAGGAACATGTATGTGAAAGTCGTACTTGTCAAAAAAATCCTCGTCAATGCCATATTTTTTTGCGTTCGTCCGGATAAAGCTCAACGCCGCAGTGGCCGATTCCTTCATAACGTCACCGAGCTGACCGGTGAGGGTAAGGCCCCTTTTGCCCTTCATGCAGGTGGCCTCTATGAAGAGCAGCTCTCCGCCGGCCGGGGTCCAGGCAAGTCCCATTGCTACGCCCGGCGTAAGGTCGCTTTCGCCGGTTTCGGACGTGAATTTTACCGGCCCGAGATATTCATGGAGATCACCAGCCCTTATCGTGCCGGACACCTTGAGCCCCTCTGCTATCTTTGCTGCGACCCCCCGGCACACCGATGCTATTGCCCTTTCGGCGTTTCTGAGCCCTGCTTCCCTGGTGTAGTCCGATATTATGTGCCGTATCGCACTTTGGGTAAACGTTATCTGTTTTGCCGTAAGCCCATGCTCCTTGCGCTGCCGCGGGATAAGATAGTGCCTGGCGATTTTTATCTTCTCATCGAGCGTGTAGCCACGAAGCTCCAGCACTTCCATCCTGTCCCTGAGTGCCGGTGGAATGGTGTCCAGCATGTTGGCAGTGCCTATGAACATGACCCTGGACAGGTCGAAAGCCACGTCAAGGTAGTGGTCTGCGAACGAGAAGTTCTGCTCCGGATCGAGAACCTCCAGCAGCGCCGAGGATGGGTCGCCCTTGAAATCGGCTCCCACCTTGTCTATCTCATCCAGCATGAACACCGGGTTGTTGGTGCCGGCTTTCCTTATCTCCTGTATGATACGGCCCGGGAGCGCGCCCACGTAAGTGCGCCGGTGCCCGCGGATTTCCGCCTCGTCCCGGACGCCGCCAAGGGATATGCGGACAAACTCCCTGCCAAGCGCCCTGGCTATGGATCGTCCAAGCGATGTTTTACCAGTGCCCGGAGGCCCCAGAAAACACAGGATCGGGCCCTTTGATTCCGGGTTCAGTTTGCGTACAGCGAGGTATTCGAGGATACGCTTTTTCGGTTTTTCAAGTCCATAGTGATCCTTGTCGAGTATGGCTCTTGCTTCCTTGATATCAAGGTTGTCAGGGGTGCTTTTGTCCCATGGCAGGGATGTCAGCCAGTCAAGGTATGTCGATGAAACCGTGTATTCCGATGATGAAGGGTGCATTCGCGCAAACCTTTCAAGCTCACGTGTTGCAGCCTTGTATGCCTCGGGAGGCATGTTGCTTTCCTCGATTTTTTTTCTGTACTCCTCGGCTTCGACATTCGCATCGTCCTTTTCGCCCAGTTCATCACGTATCGCCTGAAGCTGCTTGCGAAGGTAGAACTCCTTCTGCTGCTTGTCCATGTCCTCTTTTATCTGGGACTGGATCTTGTCGCCGATTTTCAGTATTTCAAGCTGGTGGTTGAGCAGCCTTGTCGCTTTTTTGAGACGCTCCTTTATATCCAGTGTTTCAAGTATATCCTGTTTTTCCTCAACCGATGTGTTTATCGTGGATGTCACCATGTCAGCCAGTGCGCCCGGCTCATCGATGGTAGAGGCCATTGCGCCAAGTTCGTTCGGTATGGCCGGCGAGAGTTTGACCACCTCCTGGTAGATGTTGATTATGTTGGCCATAAGGCCTTCGATCTCTTTATCCTTTTTATCACTGTCTGTGATCTGATCGAATTTTACCTCGAGATATGGAACCGTTTTCACGTACTCTGTCACCCTGAAACGGCTTATTCCCTGTATCATCAGGTGGATCCTGTTCTCCTCGGGTTTTGCCATCTTCATTATAATGGCCATGGTCCCTATCGAGCTCAGGTCTGATGGCGAGTAGTCGGGTTTTCTTTCTCCACCCTTTGGGGTGAGCAGGCCGATCAGCCTGTTTTTGGACATAACCTCGTCCACCAGGTTGATATACTCGTTCTGGGTTATAACTATGGGAATAATCATTTTAGGGAACAGCACACCGTCTGCCAGAGGCATAACCGGTATGGTTTCAGGCAGAGTATCTGCGCTGCTGTTTTCACCCTGGTTTGGCGTGTTTTTATCGTTCTCGTTCATTCGTATCTCCGTTGTATCAAAATCGCGACCAAGCAGCGGGCAATGTTTTTGTTCCTGTTTTTATTACGATCAGTCACCAATATGTTTTATGGGAATTTTTTTCGGGCCTGGAACGCGGTATTTTGCCATCGTTATTTTCAGCATGCCGGCTGAAAAGGATGCAGACACCTTGTCGGTGTCTATCATGGTCGGCAGAAACAGCACCCTGTCGAACTTGCCGTACTGAATCTCGGCAAGGCAGAACCGGGACTTTCCCTCGGATCGTGGAGGTTTTCTGGAACCCGAGATCCTCACCGCTCTCTGGTTTATTTCGATCTCCAGCGTATCCTTGTCGACTCCTGCCAGTGCGGCGATTATAGTGATCCCATCCTCTGTTTCGAACAGGTCCATCTGTGGGACCCATTTCTGGCTGTAGCGTGAAAACATCGGGTTCATGGAGCCGAAAACGTTTTCCATGGTTTTGTGGAGTTCCGGGTCCAGGCCTTCAAGATTGTTGGTAAGCCGTATCTTTATGTAATCCATCTTTTCCCCTACCTGACGCACATTTGTGCCTGTCCAAATTTTTATTTATAAAGAATCTCAGACCGGCAACGGGTTTTCGTTGCCTTGTTGATAGCTCATAGATTACTATGTTTTTTGCAATATGAAAAGCTTTACCGAATATTTCCCGGTCATGCTGTTTGTCGGCCGGGCAGGCTGCTTAAAATATATTAAGACATCCCGGGGGTGGTTGCAATGGACATGCCGGACATAAATATTATAACCGAATGGGCAGCCGGCCTTACCGGCACCGTGGAGGTGGGGCTTGATTTTTCCGGCACTCATGAAGGGAAGCAGCTTGATGAATTTTGTCGTTGCCTGGAAGATGCCGCCCCGTTGGTTACGGTTGTGCGCGATCAGGCTGCAAATAACCGGGAGCCGTGTATAAGGGCAGGTTCCAATATAACCTATCAGGCGGTGCCATCTGGCAAGGAGCTCGAACTTTTTCTGGGTGTTCTTTCCGGTGGTCCGTCCCCTGGGAAGGGTGGCCGGCTTGCCGAAGGCGGATTTGCTGAAAGAATTAAATCGCCTGTTGCCCTGGATGTTTATATTTCTGCTGCCTGTCCTTTTTGCCCGACTGTTGTAGCCGAGTTTCTGGAGGTTGCAGGGTCTTTGCCTTTCATTTGTCTTAACGTGGTGGACGGACTCCTGTTCAGGGACAAGTCGGAACAGGCTCAGGTGAAGTCTGTTCCAACAGTTGTGCTGGACGGACGGTTTCGCTGGACAGGCAAGGTTGACCCGTCGGAAGTATTGGATGTGGCTGCATCAGGTAAGGATGCCGAACTTGGATTTGAGACCTTAAAGTCGATAATCGGCAGTGGAAACGCCGAAGAGGCTGCCCGTATGATGATAGAAAGAGGGGAAATATATCCCGCGTTTTTTGATATTCTGACCGATTCACTGTGGCCTGTACGGCTGGGTGCCATGGTGGTTTTCGAATATATCGCTGCAAGCCGGGATGACAGATTGATTCGCAGGGTTGTTGATGGTCTCTGGGAGCGTTTCGGCAGCCTTCCCGACGAGGTCAAGGCCGACATGATCCAGATGCTTGGAGAGTCCGGGCATACCCTTGCGATGGAAAGGATAAGGTCACTGTTTGCAGGATCATGCACCGGGATAGTGAGAGATGCGGTAAAAGAGGTGCTTGGCAAAGAGTAAAAGTCACTGGTGTTCTGTAACCCCTTTATGCAAGGAGATCGCGATATGAACGGCACTGACTCTCCGGATGGAAGGCTTACCATTGCCCACTATTTTCTTTTCTTGCTTCTTTTTGTGTCTCTTTTTACCTGTTACCGCATGATCAGGCCATATCTTGATCCTGTAATAATGGCCCTGATTCTTGCAGGACTGTCAGGCCCTGTTTACCGCTGGCTCGAAAAAAAGACCCGCGGCCGCACAAATTTGGCCGCCCTGTTGTGCTGCATTATACTTACCCTTGCCATAGTTGTGCCGTTTATGATCATGCTGTCTGTTATCATATCCCAGGGGATCGATTCGTTTGAGGCCATAAACAGGTGGCTTGCGGAGGGCAACCTGCAAAGGCTTGCCCAAACGCCGCTTGTAACAACGGTTATCGGTATGCTGCATCGGTACCTGCCCGACGAGGTGCTAAAGGATTTGAGTATACAGGGCCTTGCGTTCAGGCTCTCTTCGGCAGCAGGAAAGGCGCTCGTCAGCCAGAGCGGGCGTTTGATAGGAAATATATCTATAATTGTCGGCAAGTTCTTTTTGATGATTTTCGTGTTTTTCTTTGCATTAAAGGACGGAGAAAAGATCTACAGCTATGTTTTGCACATTTCGCCCCTGTCAAAAAAGCAGGAAGACATACTGGTTGAAAAAATTAAGGATGTGGCAAAGTCGGCGATTCTTGGAAGCCTTGTTACAGCAGTTGCCCAGGGGGCGGCGGGTGGCATCGCATTTGCGATTTGCGGCCTTCCGGGTTTCTTCTGGGGTGCGGCCATGGCATTTTCATCCCTTGTCCCTGTTGTAGGGACCGCTCTCGTGTGGGGGCCCGCGGCTGTTTACCTGTTTCTTTCAGGATCGACTGGGTTAAGCATTTTTATGCTGGTCTGGTGTATCGCTGTGGTCGGGGCCATAGACAATTTCTTGCGTCCGGTGTTCATGAAGGGGGGAGCCGGCATGAGTACGGTCGTGATATTTTTCGCTATTCTGGGCGGTATACATCACTTCGGATTGTCCGGCCTTATTTATGGCCCGCTGGTGTTCGGGATAACCATGGTGCTGCTCTATTGCTACGACCTTGAGTTCCGGTCCTTTTTAAAAAAGCAGGACAGTGCCTCCTGACATCTCCCATTTGTCTGTTACTGGTAACTGTGCAGACCGGGCAGAAGGTTGACGCCGAAGTAGGTGAAAAGAACAGCCCCGAATCCTATTATGGCGAACCATGCTATGCGTTTGTGCTGCCAGCCCCGCATAAGGCGGGCATGCAGCAGGGTCGCATAGATGAACCACGTGATAAGCGACCATGTTTCCTTTGGATCCCATCCCCAGTAACGCCCCCACGCCGTGTTGGCCCACACAGCCCCGGTGATTATCCCTATTGAAAGGAAGAAAAATCCGAACACCACTGTCTGGTAGATAATTTCATCCAGTGTTTCCGGCGGCGGGATTATACCTTTGTTGTGGACGGAGGCCCTGTCGTCTTTTCCTGCGGTGAGGAGATAGATGACGCTTATGCCAAAAGCTATGGCAAATGCCGAGTAGCCGAGGAAGCATGTTATCACGTGAGCAGTCAGCCAGTTGCTTTTAAGCGCCGGTATCAGGGGCTGTATCTCTTGACCCGCGCCCGGTTTGAGTGATGCGTAGGCAAGTGCCAGAAAAGCAAAAAGCGTGGTCGCAGCTCCAAAGGCTCGCGTTGAAAAGCGGGCCTCAAACACCAGGTACACAACGCTGACGGCAAATGCAAAAAAGACCAATGATTCATAGAGGTTGGATAGAGGGATATGGCCGAACCCGAGTTTGTACGATTCGGCCCATCTTATAATGATGCCAAGGAGGTTGCATACCGCGGCAATTATGGTGATTACTGTTCCTGCCTTTGATGCGATTTTACTTTTGAATATCAGCCCCGACATGTAGCAGACCATGGCAAGCCCGTATATGAACGTTGTATACGACAGAATATAGGAGTTTAACATACCTGTTCCCTTTTTGTTTTACAGTTCGATTTATTTGATTATAGACGTTTTATCTTTTTGGCAAGCTGTTGTGCCGTTTTCCTGGCCGCCGGCCGGTTTTTGTTCGCTGTTGCGGAAACGGTTACCGTGGTGGTGCGGCCATCAATTCTTACAGCCATGACACAAAATTTCTGGTGGGATGTGAAAAACGCTATGTAAATCCCAAGTATTATCAGTATGAAGCTTGCATATACCACCGGAACGCCAGGATCTTTTGTAACCTGCAGGCCCGTGTACATGGCTTTGGAAAAATGTTCCGCAGCTATTGTTACCTTCCCCCTTCTCATTTTATCAAAGGATGGGAACTGGATGGGAAGCACCACCATCTGCGGTTTTTCTTTGTCTCTCGCGATTATACCCACCAGTGAAGGGCCGATGTTGTGTTGGCCCATGAAACGGTAAGATTCGACAAAATCGGTGAGTTTAAAAGAGCCGAGGTTTTCAGGAATTTGTATGGTGTCACCGATATGCATCTTCCTGTGGTATGAAAGACCGCTTTTTTTACTGGTAAAGACCATGTCTACGTCTTTTACAGATGTTCCGTAACTCGACTGGAATATATTGAAACCCTTGTAGCGCAGGGGCCTGTTTACCACGATATCTTTTGTTAATTTCACTTTACCGTCTTCTATTATTGAAAGGGTGGAACGATACTCCTTTGGCCTTCCCGACTTGTAAAAGCTGACCTCAAAATCGTCGCAGCGTATGGCAAATCCAAGGGGCATGGTTTTGTCCGAGTCGCGTAACTGTACCGAATTGACAGCCTGGCCCTCAGGTATCTGGACATACCCTTCAAATCCGCTTATGGAGCTTATCAGCGTCCCGCACAGAAGCAGCAGGACAGCAAAATGCACCAGGTAGACACCAAGGCGCGTTATTCTTCCTCTTTCGGCAAAAACGCGAAATCCTTTGTCGGCTTGTTCGAGTTGTGTTGTGTGAAATTTTTTCAAAAGAAGATCATTACAGCCCTTCTGAAGGTCTTCCGGTGTTTTTTCGGTTGGGAACGTTTCAACCGTGTTGCGCTCAAAATTTTTCACCGAAAATGAGGGCTTCTTTAAAAACACTATTTTAAACACCGTTTTCAGCCTTGTGATGGAGCAGACAAGTATGTTTGCCGCAAGCATGGTCACCAATGCCCGGAACCAGGGGGAATGGTACATGTTGTCCATCTGCAGCAGGAAGATAAGCCTGGCAGCGGTCTCTTTGTATTTGGTTATGTAGAAGATGTGCGGCTGGTTTTGAGGTATTAAAGTGCCTATTATTGCAACGGCAGCAAGCGCCAGAAGAAGCGCTACTGTAAGTTTTACCGATGCGAATATATCACGAAGCCCGGAAAGCCATCCCTTGTTGTTCCTGTTTTTGTCCGGCATTTAACTGTTGTTCCTTCCACCGGGGCAAGCCCCGGTTAATTTTTTTTTTTTTTTGAATTCTCGGCAAGTTTGGCCTGCCAAAATGTTTTTTGACAATATTTTTCTTTTCTGTTTTATGTATCAGCCGGGACCGTTAAATTTTAGTACCCGCAGGCAGCCGATACAAGTATCCTTAAATAACAGAATGGCCTGCGAAACATCAAGAAAAATACACCAGGGGAGTAGTAAACCACCCCCAAAAAAAACCGGCCCGCGGGTGGTAAGGCCGCGGGCCGGTTTCCAGAACAGAAGGTAATTAACGGAGGTATTATAAATGGCATTACCCTCTTTACGCCATTAATAAAAAGCAACATGCGTGCCATTGTATAAGGTTTTAGGATGATATTTTTTGAAATATGTTTGGGGGATGGCTGCAGTAAGAGAAATATCCTTTTATTTTAATATATTATAGCCATGAAGGCATTGAATCTGGAAGTTTGGAGATATCATTTTTTTATTTGATGCAATAATATGGGGCATGTATCAACAACTTTGGATGTGCAAAAACAGCGTTATGTCGTTACCGGTAGCGTTAATGGTAACGTTACATAAATACGGGGGCATTTGCGAGCAACTTTTTTAAATTTGTAACTTCAAAACTGCGGCAGGACAGGGGGGGCAGACCAGCACGCCTGAGGCAAAACCCCTGTTTTTTTTGCCTTGCTGGAAAAGTGTTTTGCAATGGAAAGTTTTTTGTCCGTTTATAACTTCATAATAAGGCTGGGTGTGGCATGGTATGGAATTTTTATTCCCCCTGTGGTTTTAAGGGGATGTCCCATTTTTTCATATATTTCCATATAGCTGTTCGGCTTACCCCCACCCTTCTTGCCGCTTCAGCCTTGTTCCAGTCGCATTCTGCCAACAGTTTTATCAATTCATCCCTTGTCAGGGAAGGGCGAATAAAAGGCTTTGCCTGAAGCGGAAAGACAGCTCCCTGGTCGGTGTAGTATTCGGCCTTGCGGATCTCAACCGGAAGGTCAAAAGGTGATATTGTGCTGTTTTCAGAGCATAGCACGAAAGCGTGTTCTATCGCGTTTTCCAGCTCCCGCACGTTGCCGGGCCAGTTGTAGTCCATCAGCAGGCGCATGGTGTTTGCGGATATGCCCGCTATTTTCTTTGATGTTTTTTTGTTCTGTATTGCGATGAAGTGCTCGGCGAGCATGGGTATATCTTCTTTTCTTTCACGCAGCGGTGGCACATGAATCGGAAAGACCTTGAGCCGGTAATACAGGTCCTGGCGGAACTCCCCCCTTTTGACCAGGCTAAACAGGTTTTTGTTTGTAGCCGTTATTATGCGAATATCAACGGGCCGTTTTACAGATTCGCCCACCCGTTCTATTTCTCTTTCCTGGAGAAACCTGAGCAGTTTGACCTGTATTAACGGGCTTATTTCACCTATTTCGTCAAGGAACACGGTGCCGCCGTTCGCCTCTTCAAAACGGCCGATCCTGTCTCTGACCGCACCTGTAAATGCGCCTTTTGTATGCCCGAAAAGCTCGCTTTCCAGTAGCGATTCCGGCAGCGCACTGCAGTTTATCGTAACGAGGGGGCCTTTGGCACGCTGACTGTTGTGGTGAATAGCGCTGGCCACAAGTTCTTTGCCCGTACCGCTTTCTCCCTGTATCAGGATGGTGGCATCGCTGGCTGCAGCAGCCTCTACAGCGGTGAAGACCTTTTTCATCTCATCGCTTTTACCTATAATGTTGTCCAGCCGGTGAAGCTCCCTGAGGTTGCGGCTTGCCTCTGCCAGCTGCTGCCTGGCCAACTGCAGTTCCGTGAGATCGGAGACTGTTTCAACAACGCCTATGATCTCACCGTTATCGTTTTTTACCACACGGGCGTTTTTCATTATCGGTACATCGTGGCCGTCCCGGTGCCTTAGCCAGCATTCCTTGGATTTGACACGGCCATACTTTAATATTCCGCATTCACTCATATCAGTGGGGCAGGCCTTGCCAAGGCATTCGTTGAGGTTTAACATCGAGCATTTTTTGCCAATAGCCTCATGCGCTGAATAACCGCTGATTTTCTCCATTGCCGGGTTCCATGAGATGATCTCACCCTCCTTATTCAGCGCAAAAACACCCTCGGCCATTGCTTCAAAAAGCATGACCGCAAATTTCGGGGATATTATAAATTGACTTTCGTTGTGAAATTCCATTTATCGTTACCTCGGTAACATATAGTAACGTTACGGTTAACTATATAGAAAGAATAAAACCTAATGTCAATATAAATATCCTCCGTTTTTCAAATATTCTTTTTGCAGTCTTGGGGGGGGGAGGCCGGAAGCAGATAAGCAGCACCAAAGTAAAGAGCTTTATATTTACCTTATTTTACAGACAATATTTCTTTAGACGGGTGATTGTTTTTCTCTGTGTATCCCGCAGGATCACGGAGTTTAATATTTTTATATGAACAGGAACTATTTTTTTTGTTTTGGCACGCTATTTGTTTCTATATAGCGCTTAAGGCGAAAAAGGAGATAACATGTCTATAATAAAAATCATAAACGGTTCTCAGTTTGATGAAATAGTAGGGCAGGGGGTGGTTCTTGTCGATTTTAATGCTCCATGGTGCGCGCCGTGCCGTGTTCAGGCCCCTGTTATCGAAAAAATCGCGGCAGACTTTGAAGGCAAAGCGGTAATTGCCGATGTCAATATTGATAATAACATAAATTTTGCAAAAAGATATGGGGTGCACAGCATACCAACGATTATTCTCTTTAAGGATGGCAAGGAAATTTTGCGCTTTGTCGGGCTTCAGCCACAGGAAAAGCTTTCCCGGGCCATATCGCAGGTGCTGTGATGTCACATAACATATTTGGAGACTGGTAAGCGGATAGCGGGATTAATTAAATGATTGGCCCGTCGGCTTTTATCCATGGTATATTATAAGTATGCCAGCGAGTCTTTTATTCGGGTATCGCCTGTGCATGGCTTATATTTTTTTGTTTTTAATTCCATAAAAAAAGAGGAGGTTCCATGGAAAACGTTTCGTTTGAGGATATTGCTGTTGTGTCCTGCGGCACACTGACCTTAGAGCTGAACGCCCTTCGCACCGAGGGGTTTTTAAACACTGACACGCTTTATTTCACCACCCCAGGCCTTCACCAGGACATAGTCGCTCTGGAGACTCAGCTTGTGGAAAAAATTAACAAGGCGAAGGCGCACAAGGATAAGGTTATAGTGGTTTATGGCGGCAAGTTTTGCTACGTCAATGCCGACGAGCCCCTGCGCACGATGAGCACCATCATAGAGGAGCAGGGCGGGGGAGTGCGCCGTGTGAACGCTACTCACTGTATGGACATGATTGCCGATGAAGATCAGCGAAGGCAGATAGCGCTTGACCTGGTGGGCGATGAGAATGTCTGGTGGATGACGCCTGGCTGGGTTAAGTTCAGGCACTTGGTGTTCAAGGGCTGGGACAAGGGCCTTGCCAATGAGAATTTCCCCAAGCACACCGGAGGGGCCATAGTTCTGGACGGCATAGGGTTTATGGACGAGTATATGGCCAACAACCCGGAGGAATTCCTTGATTATTGCGACTGGATGGGAATTCCCATGACTCCTGCACCGGTTACCCTTGACCGGTTGAAGTCCCTGCTGGCTGAACAGGCAAAGGCTTTCTGTTGAAAATTTTTGCAGCAGTGCAAGGTCAGTGAGCAGTGCTGGTTCATCTTGCCGGATGATACAAGGCAACGTTTCCAATCATACAGCCAGGAGATGCCCTGTTTTTCGCCTTTCCCGGTTGATCGCTTGCTTTTCATCAGCGTCATGCTGTAGAGACCCTTTTTGTTCTCCAATTTTACAACATCGTATTTAAACGAAGAAAGCCGCTTGGAAATTTTATTTTGTGTGTCAATGTCACAGCCGATTATCCGCAAGAATTCACCAGGCGATATCCCCCGAAAGGTGTTGATTATTTTCAGCAATTCCAACTATTTTCAGCAATTCCAACGGGGCGATGCTTTTCCCAAGGTCAAAAAAGTATGGGCCGTTTTTACCCAAAACCACTCACCTCTTGCGGATTCGGCCGGCCCCCCTGGGTACCCCCCTGGGTAAAAGAGGCCGGCCGTACCTGCCTGTTGTTTATTCTGACAGTTTTCCGGAAAACAGGTTGAAAAACGTCAGAATATATGCGTTGCTTGGCGGATTTCCCACCAGCGGCTGGTGAATCCAGTTGTGCTTGGGCAGGTCCCACACGGTTTCCTTCTGGCCGATGATATCGGCCCAGCGGGGCATGAGGTCGCCAAGGTGCTTACCCTCCGTTATTGCCTGGAAACCGATAATCTGGCCTTTTTTAACGGTGCCTTTATCCTCTGCTGCGACCACCATCTTGTACCAGGCCTTTCTTGCATAGGGAGATGCATGTTCCGCCGTGAACAGCTCGATTTTTTCCGCCATAACACCAAGGCCGCGGGCCTTTGCCATCTCTTCGCTGTAGCCGGCAAAACCCCAGAACAGGCCGCCAGCATGCGACATCCCTGAACCAACAGCAAGCGGGCCTTCCAGTTCCACGCCTTTAAACTGTTTGGCTATGAGAGCTCCCTGCATCATTACGTTTGGAAGGAGCTGGAACTGCACCGGTGATTCGAATACGGCATCTTTGATCTCTATAAGGTCTCCGATCGCAAAAACATCGGGAACACTCGTTCGCCAGTTTTTATCCACCTTGACCCCGCCTGTCTTTCCTATTTCACAGCCTATCTCCTTTGCAAGTCTGGTATCGGATGTAACGCCGGCGCCTATTACTACAAGATCGGCGTTTATCTTTTTATCGCCTACCACGATATATCCGTCTCCCACCTCTGTGCAGGGCTGTCCGAGGTGGATCTCGGCGCCGTCCTTTTTAAGGACTTCCTCCAGGTGCGATGCCATGTCTGCGTCAAGGAAACTGACCAGGTGTGGCAGGATCTCCACCACTACAACTTTGTTTCCGCGTATGATGAGGTTGTCTATGATCTCTATACCCACCAGGCCGGTGCCAATCACGGCAACGGTAAGGCCTGTCCCGCAGATTTTGTCGATTCTGCGGGCGTCGGCAACGCTTCGCACCACGACAACGTTGTCCCTCAGGGCAGCCTTGTCATAGCTTTCACCCCTGTAATAGAAAACCTCTCCGACAGGGTTGGAGCCGTCGTAGTCTGGGTTGATGGCTCCCTTTATCGGGGGGAGGGATGCCTGGCCGCCGGTGGCAAGAATCAGTTTGTCATATGAGACCGTAAACTCATCATCCTCCTTCAGGAGTTTCCCGTAAGCGGTTTTGTTTTTGTGGTCGATCCGTTCAATCCTGCCCACAATACCCACTTCGTCGAAATTCGGCAGAAACGTATGGTGGGATGTCACCGCGTCGTTGATGTCGTTTAAAAATTTTTTGCCAATACCGTAGGGGATGTTGCAGCGGCAGACCACGTCCGGCTCGTCGCAGACAACCTTGAAGTCGGTTATCTTGTTCGCCATAAGGGCCTTTGATGTGAAGATCCCCCCCGGGCCGCCGCCTGCGATCAGAATATCCGTTGAATACTCCTTCATTACAATCTCCTTAGCTTTGTTAAAAGTATTTGTAAGGTACCATATATCATGCGAGCGGGATTCCTGGAAAACTGCTTTCTATGCCGCTTTTTCATTAAAATTTCGTTCGGTATCAACCGGCGCAAACATCAACCCCTCCATCTCGGCCAAAATCTCATCATTATTAAAGTGCCTGAGTTCAATCGCCTTGTTGGGACATGTTGCAGCGCAGTTGCCGCAGCCCTTGCAAATTGCTTCATTTACCTCGCAAACATTTAAAACCGGATTATAAGAAATTGCGCCGTAAAAGCAGACCTCTTCGCACTGGCGGCATCCCATGCACCTTTCCGGATCAATTGTCGAGACAGCGGCCTCAATTTCAAGCTTTCCCCGGCTGATAAGGGAAAGCGCCTCGCCTGCGGCCCCCTGTCCCTGTGCCACGGAATCCGGGATATCCTTTGGTCCCTGGCAGCAACCAGCCACAAAAATTCCGTCCGAAGGCGTGGCAAGCGGACCGAGCTTGGGATGAAGCTCGTTTATCCAGCCGTCGGAATCCACCGAAATCCCGACCATTCGGGCAATATCCTCGATTCCCGACGCCGGTTTCAGTCCCACGCTTAACACGACCATATCCACGGGTATCCTTCGCACCTTGTGCGCAAGGGTGTCTTCCGCCACCACGACAAGTTTTCCCTCATCCTCCGGAGAGTCCACAATATCGGTTACCTGGGAGACTTTACCCCGAATAAAATGGGTTCCCTCTTCCTGGAGCCGGTTGTAAAACTCTTCGTACCCCTTGCCTGGCGAGCGTATATCGATATAAAATTCGTATACCTCGGCTCCGGTCTTTTCCCGAACCAGGTGGGCAAACTTCATGGAATACATGCAGCATACGCGGGAGCAGTATTTTTGATGATTCTGGTCCCTGGAACCAACGCAGTGAATGATGGCCACCGCTTCCGGTTTTTTCCCGTCCTTTGTGACGATTTCTCCGGAAGTGGGGCCCGTGGCATTGTTGATTCGTTCAAACTGGATGCTGGTATAGACCTCGGGATAGCGTCCGAATCCATACTGGGTCAAAGGGGTCGGGTCAAAGGTTTCAAATCCCGTGGCAACAATAACGGAACCGACATTTATTTCTACGATCTCCTCTTTCTGATCAAAATCTATTGCCTCGGCCTCACAAAATTTTTCACACGCCCGGCACCTGTTTTTCTGAAAATAGATACAATGCTCGGCGTCAATTACTCTTGTATTGGGTACAGCCTGGGGAAAAGGACTGTAAATGGCTTTCCTGTATGCCAGGCCATGATCAAATTCAGAAAGAACCTTTGACGGGCATTTTTCAGTGCATAGGCCGCAACCGGTGCATTTATCAGCATCCACGTATCTTGGTTTTTTTCTGATTTTTACTTTAAAATTTCCTACAAAGCCGGAAACATCTGCGACCTCGCTGTAAGTCATCAATTCAATATTTTCATGCTGGCCAACGGCCACCAGTTTGGGCGTGCTGATACAGGCTGCGCAGTCCAGGGTCGGAAACGTCTTGTCAAACTTGGACATATTTCCGCCGATGGTCGGCTCTTTTTCCACCAGAAACACCTTTTTCCCGCCGTCGGCAATATCCAAAGCCGCCTGCATTCCGGCAATACCACCCCCGATTACCAGGACATTCGGATTGATATCCACCACCCGCGAGGCTAACTGCTGATGATGGGCCACCCTGGCTACCGCACCCCTGACCAGATCCTTTGCCTTTTGGGTCGCCTGTTCAGGGTCTTCAGTTACCCATGAAACATGCTCCCGGATGCAGGCCATTTGGAAATAATATGGATTTATCCCGGCGGTCTGGCAGGCCTTTCTGAAGGTTTTTTCATGCATCCTTGGGGAGCATGAGGCTACGACGACCCGGTTTAAGCCCTTTTCTTTGATATCATCAATCACCAGCTGCTGGCCGGGGTTTGAACACATGAACTTGAAGTTTCTTGCGACCTCAACATGGGGAAGGGTTGAGGCATAGCTTGATACCGCTTCAACATCCACCTTGCCGGAAATATTCGTGCCGCAATGGCAGACATAAACCCCGATTTTCGGTTTGGATTCTCTCATGGTCAATATTCTCCAGACAAAATTAAACAGCCGTTTTAAACGGCGTCAAAAGTTTGTTTAACATCAGGTCCTCTTCCGTAAGTCCAAAGGCAAGACCCATCAACTGGGTAAAAAAGATTACCGGTATCTTAGGGAGTCCAAGCCCGGCCTGTGAAGAATCTACGTTGAGCTGGCACAGGGGACATACCGTGCAGATGGCGTTAGCACCCTTGTTTACGGCATCTTTTACGATCCGCCTGTTTAAGGGGACACAAAGCTCTTTATAAGCGACCATCTGGGCCGCACCACAGCACTCTGTCTTGGCGGAATAGTTTTCCAAAGGCTTTGCGCCGACTGCCCTGATAAGCCCGTCCATTAAAACCGGATTATGGGCATCATCGATATCCGCCCATGGGCGGTTTAACTGGCATCCGTAATAAGGAGCAATTGTAAGATTTGAAAGCCCCGCTTTTACATGCTCTTTTATTTTGTCGGTACCTATATCGTTTACTATTACCTCCATAAGATGCCTGATTTTGAAATTTCCCGTATATTCCAGTCCCTCTTCTGCAAGCGCGAGATTGACCTTTTCCTTGAGTGTTTCATCACCGGAAAGTTTTTCCTGCGCTTTTCTGAGGGTCGAATAACATGCGTTGCACACATTGACGATTTCGGAAAATCCCTGTTTTTCAGCCAAAGCCATAATCCGTGCCGGCAGGACATACGCCTTCAGGCTCTCGGTGCTCCAGTAGCTTGTGGCACCACAGCAGTTCCAGTCCTGTATTTCCTCCAGTTCAATGCCGAGCACTCTGCACACGGCCTCGGTGGATTCTTTATATCCGGCAGCTCCCTTGTAGCTGCATCCCGGAAAAAAACCGTATTTCATGATAACCTCTCAAGTTCATTTGCCTTTTCCATGACTTTTTTAAACCCCGCTATATTATCAACAGTACGGGCTTTAAACTCCATGCGTTTTTTGGCGGCAAGCTTCATTCCCAAAGGTATGTTCCCGAAGGCTGCGCCGGGATGCCTTAAACCGTAACCCGCCATGACAGCAACATCGGTCAGTCGGCCGTGTTTTTCTATCGGTGTATTAAATGACCGATACAAATGAAGCATCTTTGGCGCCTTAACTCCCTTTTCCGCCGCCAACTTTTTTAAGGAATACATATGATCAGTGATTGATATCCCCCGGGGACATTTTACAACACAGTTATAGCAGGAGACGCAAAACCACATGGTATTCGCGTTTAACGCCTCTGTCATGTCCCCCTCCCTGATCAGGGCAAACAGCTGCCTCGGACCGTAATCCATATACGGCGCCAGCGGGCAGCTCCCGCTGCATGTTCCGCACTGGATACAGTTTTGTATCTCTTCGGCGTGATACTTTTTAAAAAAATTATCCCTTAAAGCCAGTTCGTTTGTCATATATACACCTCCCGTTTGGTGGGGTTGTCACCCAGTTGTTTTATACTTTCCGTGAATTCGTTTACAACACGGGCGAACAGGGGCCCCTCCGAAGCCGGTATCCAGGAGAGTCTTATCCTTTTTGAATCAAGCCCCATGCTTTCGGCCAATTTTTTTGCCAGGGCAACCTTTCTGCGGGCATAAAAGTTCCCCTTTGAATAGTGACAGTCCCCTGGTGCGCAGCCGCCTATCAGAACCCCGTCGGCCCCGTCAAGGAGCGCCTTTAAAATAAATACGGGGTCCACACGGCTTGAACACATCACCTTTATGATCCTGACATTGGGCTCATATTTTAGCCTGCTTGTGCCTGCCAGGTCTGCCGCGGTAAAGGTGCACCAGTTGCATAAGAATGCTACAATTTTTGGTTCCATTCCATTATCCGCCATAACTTTTCCCCATCCATAATTTGTAATTCATATCAGTCCTCAAATTCCTCAAGTTCCGTTTCAGCATAGGTGAGCAGGGGCAACGGTTCATCAGGATTTTTCCCAGGAATATAGTCAAACAGTGCCTGGGCCCTGGTACCTGCTGTTTTAAATATCTGTGCCACAGGAATATTCACCGGGCATACATCTTCGCACATTCCGCAGGCTACGCACGAAAGGCTCATATGGCTCAGCCTGCCAAGGTGGAACAGCACCCTGTCTACCGGAAGTCTTAACGCCCCCTTTTCGCCCATTCTGGCAAAATAGCTTTCGGGAAAGTACTCAAATGTCTGGGAATCAAAATAACAGTTCTTACAATAGCAGATGGGGCAGGCATAACTGCATGCATGGCAGGAGATGCATTTGTCAAAAACAGAAATAAGGCCATCCGTGCCTGCCAGGGTTTCTTCGATTTTTTTTGTCAGTTCGCCTTCCGCCTTTTTCCTTGCCTCAGCCAGGGTTTCAAGAGCGGGAGACGTCTCCACATTGTCTGAAGAATCAAGACCAAGGATTTTTGCAGCCTCTTTCCCCTTTTCAGAAGGAAAGGAAAGAGCAAGTGGCTCATCAAGGCCGCGCCCGATAAACGATATGGCGATATCAGCACCTTCAGGCACAAACCTGGTGCATGCGTTACATACCGGCCGGATACCCTCACAGTTTTTACCATCAGCGACCGCATCTCTGTATGCTTTCAGTTTTGCCTCATCAGACAGGCTTATTTCCTGAAAGGGGAATACCCCTGCGCAGTCGAAACTGATAATAAAAAGGTTATCCAGTAAAGCCTGTTTGATTTTCACCAGCTCGGTTAGAGCCCTTAACTCACACGGGCGCAAAAACACGGCGACCTGTTTAGAAGGCGGCGCTTCCCTGGTAAGCTTTGATACGGCCCGGGCCGCGTTCGCCGGCATTGCAGGAAAGTATGGCACACAATCTTCAATATCATCCTTATCCGCCAGGAGGGTATATGCGGTCTTTTCACCTGAAGGAAGTTTGGTTATTGCGGCTACGCCGGCCACCTCAAGTTTATCAAAAAGAGCCGCAATAAAATCCGCCATTGTCATACGGCTGTCAAATAATGTTTGCATCTATTGCTCCTTCGCATACTCTTTTGTATAAGGGGTTTCAAAATCCTTTAATTCTTCAAACCGGAAAACCTTATACGGTACCGGTTCCTCTATGCTTCGGCCCGGTTCATACTCAAAAACAGCCTGGGTGTTTCTTCCCGCCAGGGAAAAAAGCATAGACACCGGGACATTGGCAGGACAGGCATCCTCGCATGCACCGCAGGAGACACATGATATGCTCATGTGGGTCATCCTGCCCAGGTGAAAAAGGAGAAGATCGGGTGGAAGCCGTAATCCGTGTTTTCTCTGCGCCCGCTGCAGCATATTGTCCGCCTCGCTGCTTAATGCTTTTGAATCAAAATAGCATTCCCGGCAGAAGCATATGGGGCACACCCTGGAGCAGTTATGGCAATTAATGCAGGAGGAAAGGGTATTCATTAAATTCTCGGGCCCCATCACGGTTTCCCGGAAAGAATCGAGTGTATTGTTTCTTTTTTCTTCCCTTTGAATCGTGGCCTCTGCTATTTTTTTCTCCCTTGCCTCAAGGTTGTCCGGCTTGCTGCCGGACACCCCTTCCAGAAGCTCCTCTCCATTCCCGCTTCCCGGGATAAGCCAGAAGCCTTTTGCCTCTCCTCCCATAAGACCGATTTCAATATCCGCACCCCGGCCCGTAAACCGGTGACAAATGGAGCAGACAGCCCTTGCACCTTCAAGCTCCACCTGTTCACTTAAGCAAGCGCCAAAGATTTCATCCAATTCTTTTTGATCTTCATTGAAATATTTTTCCAAAGGGTATGCACCGGGGCAGTCAAAGCTGATTAAAACAAGGTTGTTCAGGTCCACCTGCTTTATCTTGGCAAGTTCAATGGTTGCTCTCAGTTCGCAGGGACGCAGCACCACGGCTGTTTTTTTCCATGCCGTCCCTTTTTTAGTCAGATAGCTTAAAGCCCTTGCACCCTGGGTTGTCATCACCGGCGGAAAAGGCTCCGCCGACTCAAGCAGTCCGTCTTTTCCCATTAAAAACCATGCATAGGAATCCTTGCTTTTATTCTTGGCAGGCATAAGAACAGCCTCTACTTTTTTACTGCTCAAAAGCCCGCTAAAAAATTCTAAAATTCCTTTTTTTACAGGGCCTTCAATCCATATCCCCTTATTCATACTCACCTCATTATCCATATTTACCTCATCCAGGGCCGTCATTTTATGTATCCCTTCTTTGTGACAAAGGATTTTTCCCCATATTTTTTATATGATCGTTGAATTCATTCACGGTGTCGGCAAACCGTTTACCCTCACCGTGGCCGACCCATCTGAGCCAGACCCTTTCAGTGTCGAGGCCGAATGTATCCAAAAGGGTCTTTAGGACAGCCACCCTTCGTCGCGCACGATAATTTCCCTGATCAAAATGGCAGTCTCCGGGATGACAGCCGGAAACGGCAAACCCGTCGGCCCCTTCGATCAGGGCTCTCAATATATAGACCGGATCGATGGCACCCGTGCATGGAACCCGAAACGGGCGGATATTTTCAGCGTATTGGAGATGCAGTGCCCCTGCGGTTTCAGAGCCCCCGGTACCGCACCAGTTGCAGAGCCCGTAAAGAATCGACGGTGTAAAATCGTTTTTTTCATCCATGCTGTTTTCTCCTGTTATTTATACCCGAAATTCATGATTATCTGTTGTTAAACCGCCAGCAGCCCGTCTATGCTTCTTATGAGCTGATCCTCCCGCTGATCCCTTAAAAAAGCCGCACTGCTCGGGCAGGCGACTACGCAGGCGCCACATGAATCGCAAAGAAAGGGATGGACCACCGCTACCTTTCGGACAGGGTCTATCTCCCTTGCATTATATGGGCAGACATCAACACATATTCCGCACCCGGTACATTTGGCTGTATCCACCTCGGATACATACATGGCATTGGGCGGAGGCATCTTGGCAGCCGGCAGGATTACCATGGCCTTGCCTGCGGCCTGCCTTGCCATCGTGACAGATTCCATAAAGGAACGGGGGGAATGGGCAGTCCCTATTACAAAAACACCGTTTGAAGAGAGCTCGAACGGTTTCATAATCCTTTTTGCTGCATCCTCATAGGGGCATGCACATGACTCAACATCAAAAAAACCATCATCATCAATCTTTAAGCCGAAAAGCCCGGCAAGCTTTTCATTGTTTTTCCTGTTCGGCTCCATGCCGGTAGCCAAAACCAGATAATCCGCTATGACTTCCTTGTCTTTTCCATCTGAAATATCGTTGATTTTTATTTTAAGGGTGGCATCAGAGATTTCCAGCTCTGGATATCGATTTTCATCAAACCGCAAAAAAGACACCCCGTCTTTAAGAGCCGCCTGGAAGTAATCATCCTTAAACCCGTATGTATTCATATCACGATAAAGGACGGTTACACCGATGCCTTGTTTCCTCAATGACAAGGCATTCTTTAATGTATTGGAGCAGCAGATTCTTGAGCAGTAAGGCCTGTTCGGATTCCTGGATCCAACGCACTGGATCATGGCGACATGGCCGCCGGTGATTTCGCCTTTTGCCAGTTTTTGTTCAAATTCAAGCTGGGTCATGATCCGATCGTTTTTGCCGTAACCGTAAAGATCAGGCTTTGCCTCAAGAGCCCCGGTGGCGATGATCACAACTGCAGGATCGATCTCAAAAGGTTCATTGCCTTTTGTTTCAAGCCAGACGCGAAAATTCCCGGCATACCCGGAAACGTCAGCTACGGTAGTACCCGTATAAACCGTGATATGCTTGTTCTTTTCAATGTCCTCTAAAAGTTGCGCCATATATTTTTTAATCTCATGGCCCTCAAGGTCTTTAGACAAAATATTAACCATGCCGCCGACATGGTCCGTCTTTTCGACCACATGTACCTCATAGCCTGCTTCGCCCAGATACCTTGCCGCCTCAAGTCCCGCCGCGCCAGCCCCTATGACCAGAACCTTTGACCCGATATCATCCATCAGGGTCGGCATGGCCCTGGCTGTTTTTAATTTGGCGGCAGCAGCATAGATCATTGCTGCGGCCTTGTCCTCCATCTTTGTTGGATCTTTATGGACCTGAATAACATCTTCCCTCAGGCGTAAAAATTCAGACAGCAAAGGGTTTAACCCGGCAATCATAACGGTTTTTCTGAACTTCATCAGTTTTTGGGTCGGGGTACAAACGGCAAGAATTACCCTGTTAACACCCGACTCTTTTATCCTTGCCGCCGTCTCCTGGATGGAAGACGGTGTGCAGCAGCCGCTTATGATCTCCGCATGGGCTACATGGGGAAACATTTTCACCCTGTTTTTCAGGGCTTCAAGATCCATTTTTTTAGAAAACGCTCCAAAACAGCTGCAGATAAAGACCCCTGTCTTTGGCTGTTCGTGTGAAACATCTTTTAATGCAGGCGTCTGGGGCTTTGTAAAATTCTTTTCCCCCAGGCAGGAAACTATCTCCCGTAAGGGGCCATATCCTTCCCAGATGGTTTCCGGGTTTCCTTTAGGAGAGGTAAATTCACCCACGGCGAAAATGCCTTCTACCTCAGTCTTAGCGCAGGTAAAGGGCATAATTTTGCAAAACCCGTGTTCCTCTGCTTCAACGCCGCAGATTTCGGAAAGCCGTTTCATGGAGGTGGGCGGTCTCTGGCCGGTGATTAAAATAGTCATATCCACCGTTGTCTCATCCGTTAGTTCCTTTGTTGAAAAGGTTGAAAAGGATATTTTGTTTCTTTCACCATCCACCGCACTTAACGCCAGTTTTTCCGTCCTGATGATACGAACCCCACTGTTTTTTGCCCGTTCATACATTCTGCAATGTCCCTTGCCGTAGCACTTGTATTCCCGGCAGAAAAGGGCTACCTCAATGTCAGGATGCATCTCCTTTATTTTGTTGGCACGATACACCGCCTGGGCGCTGGCGTTACAATTTTCATACTCAATACCCTTTTCATTAAAATGTGGCGTCACGATGATGGCGATACTTTGAGGAAGCTTCCCGTCAGAAGGACGTTTAAAGGAATCCTCAGTAAAATTTGTGGCAAGCGCGGCCCTTGCGATATCTGAGCTTTTGACTACATTCGGCATTTTTCCCCACCCAAAAATCGCCAGTTCCTCTTTTCCGGGCTCGTCAAACTCCGGGGCAAGGACCAGTGCGCCTGCCTCTATCTCGATTTCTTCAATCGGCGGATCCATTTTTAAGGCCTTGGTCGGACAGGCTTTTTCACATTCCCCGCATTTTGTGCAGTTTTTCTCATCGATTAAAAAAATGTTTTCCCAGAACATCTTGGGCACAACGTACACAGCCTTTTGTTTTTCTCCATCCCTTTCCACCTCAACCGGGCAGGCGTTAATACACTCTTCGCACTCAGCACAGATATAATTGTTTACAAAGGCATCCCTTTTTCGGATTTTTACCGTGAAATTACCAGCCTTCCCTTTAAGCTCAATGAGCTCCGAGTTGTAATACACCTGCATGGCCCCCATACCTACAAACAACCTCTGGGGCGCGTAGGCGCAGGCCCAGCAAAGATCAAAGGGGAGCTGCGAAAGAACCTGGTTTCTTACTTCATCAACATAGGCCCCTCTGTTTAGCATGATAGTTTTGTATCCCATCTTCCCTAGGGCGTAGGCTATCCTGTATCCGCTTAAATTGGTTCCGTAAATTACGACCGTACTTGCTTTAGGCATCTATTCTCTCCTGGATGTCAATAGTATAAAAA
>MZGQ01000027.1 GCA_002085115.1 Desulfococcus sp. 4484_241 | reverse complement strand
CTCCCTCCGGTAAAAGCCGGCTGCTTACCTGCCTGAAGATGCACGGGTAGGTTCGCCTTTGCCATACAGGCATCTGCCGGTCTATATGATCTTAAGGTAATCTTCTTTCACCCAACCGATCTTGTCGGAGGAAAAACGTATCTTGAGATACCCGTCCCTTTTATCATCAACATCCACACGGGTCCCGGCATGAAGGGCAAAAAGTTCTGTAGAACTTTCCGTAAGGCCTGAACGGACCGGTGCGGTATCGGCGATAATAACCGCCTTTTTGTTAAACATGGCATCGTAATAATCGTACAGCGCCGTAAAGGTAAAAATCAGCGCAATGGCTAAAATAATATAATGAACCGTCTGGAGCCGCTTCGACCTTACGATGTTTATTGACACAAGAAGCCAGAAAACCGCGAAGAAAATCACCGAAAGCCGTTGAATGACACGGATACCAAGCAGATCCTTCCAGAAAAACAGCACATCAAACACCGGGAAACTCTCCTGCTCGGCCTTATCTTTCAAAAAACCCTTAACATACCTGTAGTTGAAAAGCAGGTCGGGATCACGCGGCATGCGTTTCAATGCCCGTTCATACCACAGCATTGCCTTGCCGATATTACCGGCCTTGAACCACGCATTGCCTGTATTGTAAAACAGCTTGCCGTTTATGATCCCCTGCCTGGCAATATCCTCGAACAGCTCGGCCGCCTTCCTGTAATGCCCATCATTGTACAGCTTAATCGCTTCAACGTAATCTCTGGCCGTGTCTGACGCATAAACCGGCGACTGCCATAGGCATACAAAAGCAACAAGGATAAGCAGCCCAGCCGAAAGCTTTGCGCATCTTCTCATTTTATCAGCCTCCGGACGACTTTCATGGTCTTGTCAAGCAGGTCGGCGCGTGAAATATGGTCTGCAGCCGAACCGCCAAAACGGGCAGATTCGATCCTGTCCAGAAGGGTTTCAGCTTCCTGTATGATATTCTCCTCCACACCGGCCCCAGAGAGAAGTTGCCTCATCTCAGATGCTGTCAGAGTCTCACCACTTTCCGAAACCCTGGCAAACACACTGCTGACAAGGGCCCTGTAAAGACAGGATAAAAACTGCTCATCGCTTATACCTTTTTTCCCGGCAAGTTTCAGGGACTCCTTGGCGCGGGCAGCCATTACCGCTGCCAACGGTTTGGCCTTTCGCATATATACCAGAACGAGATTAACCACACCGGCGGCAATCATCGGAAAGACAAGCAGTATGATGTAAAGATAAAAAGGCATGCCCGGCCTGTTTTGAACCCCATCCATCGACTCCTTTAATGGAAGTATGTCATGGCCGGTGTATTTTACCCGTTTCTTTATTACAGGAGGGCCGGCCTGTTCCTGTCCGGCAGAGCCGCCGGATTGCACGGCGGCAGCCCCATTTTTCCCGGCCTCTGAAGGAGCAACGTCAAGTTTGAAAACCGGTGTGGACAAAATCCTGTACTTTCCATCCTTCACGTCAAAGTAGTTCAGCCTGACAGGCGGAATGCCGTATTTACCCTTTTTTACAGGAACCAGTGCAAAACGGAACACCTTTTTGCCGTAATAACCTGCGGGGCCGATCTTGATATCCTCCTCCGGATTGTCCGGATAAACCTTGACCCCGCCCGGGGCATTAACCTTTGGCGCTTCGATATCTGTCAGATTGCCGGTGCCTTCAACCGTTATTGTCAAGGTAACCGAATCACCGGCCTTTATGTTTGTTCTGTCCATCTTTCCCGTAAGATCAACATGACCGACCAATCCCGAAAAATCCTCCTTGTATGGATTTTCAGGCAGCGGGACAGCCTTCACGGACAGCGGCTTTGTCCTGAAAATCCTGTGTTCCAGGTCGGCCCCTCCAAAAAACGGGGTGTTGAAAAACGGGGTATCGAAAAAAGAATCAAAAGGATCGCGCATCCTGCGCCTGTTTTTCTCCACCACCTTGTCGCAGCTGAAAACGGCAGGAGGGATATCAATGATTCCCTCCTTAATGGGAATCAATATGACCCTGCGTTCGAAGACTCTATACCGCCTGCCGTTTATGATCGTTGCGGACTCTTTATCCTTGTCCACCTGCTTGGCAACAAACCCGTCAAACCCGGGAAGTGAAAGCGAAGGGTTCGTAATCCTGGTATCATAGTAAAGTGAAAACAGGTAAACAATCTGCTGGCCTACATAGGGAAAAGTATCGCTCACCCTGGCCTTGACAAAGATATCGCGGCGTTGTTCCCCGGTTACCGGAGTATCCTGAACCAGAATGTATATCGGTTCTGTTTTATATGTCTTTCCTTTATATTCCATGGAAATAGGAGGGATGATCAGCCGGCCCTTTTTCAGCGGAGACAGCATGTAGGTATATATCTTCTCATGGCTGCTCTTGCCGTTGATCCACTTGAAACTTGTGCCGGTGCTTTGCGAAACAATGGAAAAATCCTTTAAGGCGGAAATATCGATATCAGCATCCGCATCCTCCACAGACACGGTAAGGGTGAGGGTTTCTTCCATTGTCATGCTGGTCTTGTCAACAACAGCCCTGATCGATACCGCATGTACAGATACCGGAACCAGCATAACCAGAATAAAAATTATGGTCCACCTTTTTGCAGCCATCACCAGTCCCTGTCAACATGCCTGGGCTGATATGAAGGAATCAGCGCCCTGCCTGGAATGTCTTTCAATCGATTCAAGATACGTTCAGCCTGTTTTGCGTTTTGCTCCCCGGAATTCTGCTCACCGCCTGCTCCGGAACGGGCTCTGGCATCCTGCCCGCTGTTTTCACTCTTTACCGGAGGAGGTACCTGGCCTTCTTTGCCGGGTTGCTGTGTCCGGCCCTTTTGGTTCTGCCTTCCATTACCGCCATGGTTCTCCTGCTTCCTGTCCTTATTACCATTGCCGCCTGATTTATTGGCCTGCCTGCTCCTGTTTTTATCAGAACTGCTCTTGTTTTTATCCTTGGTGCTGCTGCTCTTTTCCTGACTGTTGCCGGTTTTGTTTTGCTGGTTGCCGGTCCGGCTCCGGCGTTTTTTCTGCTCCTCCATCACCTTTTTCACAAATTCCATATTTTTTTTCGCATCAAGGTCATTGGGATCCAGCTTCAAAGCCTGTTCATACTCAGACAGCGCTTTTTTAAACTCGCCCTTTCGGAAATGGGCGTTTCCCATGTTGTAATGAATGCGCTCCTTTAAGGAATCATCCCCCTTTTTAAGCGCATCCCTGTAGTTGGCAAGAGCAGCGTCATAATCACCCATCTTATAATGTGCATTCCCAAGGTTGTAAAGAATTTTGGGGTTATCAGTCAGGCGATTGCAGCTGCGCCTTTATGTAGCAGTCAAGCGCCTTTGAATAGTTGCCTTTCTCATAAGCCTTCATACCACTGCTGCCAAGAGAATGCAGGGTTGCGGCACCACAGGGGAAAGGCGCAAAAAGCACAAAAACAGCCAGGCAAGCTATCTTCTCAAAACCTGTTTTCATTTTCCCGATCCATCGCTGTCATGCGGGTTGTCCGGACAGTTCACAAAATATTCAGATCTCACTGCCGAAGGTATTCCCATGGCCAGGGCAAGAAAAAGAACAGCAGGGCCAAGGAACCACTGGAAACGGTCCTCCCATACCTTCTCCCTGCCGCTTGATACGGCCTTTCTCTCCATGGAGCCAAGGATATTTTTTCTGTAAATACGGTCCAGATCCATGTCTCCTGCTACTGATCTCACGTAATCGCCACCGGTAATCGAAGCGATTTCCTTAAGCGTTGCTTCATCAAGCCTGCTTAGAACAATCTTGCCGTTTTTATCCTTTTTGAAACCGCCCCCCTCTTCCGGTACAGGGACACCTTCCTCACTTCCGACCCCAATACAGAAAATCTTCACACCCTTTTTTTGGGCCCGCTTTGCAGACTCGATCGGATCTCCGCCAGTACTTTCACCGTCTGTTATCAGGATAATCGCCTTTTTGGTATCATCCTTTTCTGAAAAACCGCCAAGAGCGGCATCGATGGCTCCTGCCATATTGGTGCCGCCCAGTGGAATGTAGCCTGGAGACAGATCCTTTAAAAAAAGATAAAAGGCGTTGTAATCCAGCGTGAGCGGGCATTGTATAAAAGCCACTCCGGCAAAAGGCACAAGGCCGATCCTGTCTCCCTCGAGCATCGACAGAAGATCCATAACCTCGCGCTTTGCACGTTCCAACCGCGAGGGTTTGATGTCGGGCGAGAGCATGCTCTTAGAACAGTCAACAGCTATGAAAATATCCACTCCTTTTCTTTCAACCTCCCTCCACTTGAACCCGTAGCGCGGCCCTGCCATGGCTACCGCCGTAAACAAAAGGCAAAAAAGAAGAAGCATATTCTTCAGCCAGCGCCGTTTTGACGATCCCGCAGGGTTCAAAAAACGCTGGTTCTCAGTATCACAGAAGGCCGAAATTATAGCGCGTATTCTTCTCATGCCATGGAAACAGACCAGGAAAGCCAGGGGAACGGCCCAGATCATGAAAAGCATGTTTATGTTGGCAAATTTCATGGCACCCTCAAATAACGCGTGTTCTCAAGAACTATTCCCAACAAAAGCAAAATAAAGGCGGCAACAAGAAGGTAGGGATAATACTCCTTATACCGGGTGTAATCCTTCACCTTGACCCTGGTCTTCTCGAGCGAATCGATCTCCTTGTAAATCTTTTTGAGACTGTCTGTGTTATCAGCCCTGAAATAACGGCCGCCGGTCTTTGCAGCTATCTCCTTGAGTGTTTTTTCATCTATGTTTACCTGCCGGTAAACGTAATGCCGGCCAAAAACAGGATCGTTGACCGGAAACGGTGCAAGCCCCCTTGACCCGACGCCTATGGTGTAAATTTTAACCCCCTGTTTAGCGGCAAGCTCAGCAGCCGTCTCAGGGCTGATCTCCCCCGCGTTGCTCTGCCCGTCTGTCAGAAGAATTATGACGTTGGACTTGCTTGGTATATCCCTGAGCCTTTTAAGGGATATTCCTATTGCATCTCCTATTGCCGTGCTGTCGCCTGCAGAACCTATCTTGAGTCTATCCAAAACAAAAAGTATGGTGTTGTAGTCTCTTGTAAGAGGGACCTGGGTAAAAGCGTAAGTGCCGAACACTACCAGGCCTATCCTGTCCCCGCTGCGTTTTAGGATAAAATCACGCACCACGCCTTTAACAGCCTCAAGCCTGTTGATGATTTTACCCTCACGCCTGAAGTCAAGTGCAGCCATACTTCCGGACACGTCAACCGCCAGGACCATGTTAACACCCTCTGTGATCACGTTGACACGCCTTGTACCCCACTGGGGACGCGCCATGGCCACGATCAAAAGCACCAGGGCCGTATATTTCAGGAAAGGAACTATCCAGCTGGTGGCGAGAACCGGAGACGGAGAGATGCCGGCCACGGTATCCACCCGGGGCACCATGAAAGGAGGATGGAACAACCTGCGGCGCCTTATCACGACCAGCACAGGTATCAAGACAAGGCATATAAAATATTCCGGTGATGCGAATCTGAACATAACGCTCAATCCACCTGTTTGCCTGTATCATCTGCTTTGTGGAAAAGCCGGGATCGTTTTTTCCACAAAGGCTCTGACAAAACCAAGGTCTGTTGCCATCCTCTCCCTTGTTTCCGGCACACCGGCAAACTTGACAAGGTCGCTGCGTCTGAGCAGGTCCCTTGCTCCCGACATGAGTTCCCTGTCAACGGGCAGCTCATTTATCCTTGGCAAAAGTTCTTCGGTTGTCATCTCCGGGGCGTCCATGCCGAAACGTCCTTTGAGGTATGCCTTGAAAACTGCGGTTATCCGAAAATAGAACTCCCTGCAATCATTCATCCCTCCTGCTTCTATCTCCTTTATGGCGCCGGCCGCAGACTCCCAGGGAGGCACCAGCGGCTCAATCAGCTCACCCCCTTCACCGCGCCGTTTAAAATGACGGCGCAAAAACAAAAAGGCCAGCACCGCCAGTAATATGCAGACTGCGGCAATAATCGCGTAAAGTATAATCTCCGTGTTAAAGCCGATCGGAACCAGCGGCTTGATATCGATTATGTCGGTCATGGTCCCGGCAGCCGGACCGGAAGCGTTGGGGTGGGCAGCCTGCCCCGGCAAAACCCCAGGTGAGGAAGGTGTCACAGGCGTGGCCTGGTCCGGCAGGGCGGCCGGCGCAACAACCGCCCCGGCTATAAGCAGAACGACAAAAAGGATAGTGCCTCTCATAGCCTGACCTGCCTTTCCCTGGTCCGAAAGTACCTGACAAGGACATCCGCAACCGATGCGTCAGTTGCAAGCTCTATGCAATCGATACCAGCCCTTGTAATCACATCGAGCGTTTTTTCATGTTCCTTTTTCATAAGGCGCGAATAGGCTTGCCGGGTATTGTGATCCGAGGCGTCAAGGTGAATCATCCGGCCGGTTTCAAGGTCACAGGCCATAAAGATTCCGGCCGGCGGCAAGTGGAAATCGTTCGGGTCTGAAAGGAAAACGGCTATCAGCTCGTGCCGCTTGGAGGCGATCAGCATCTGTTTTTCAAAACCTGAATCAAGAAAATCGGAAATCAAAAAGGAGACCGTCCTCTTCTTGGTCACCCTGCTCAAAAAACTAACGGCCTCCCTGATGCAGGTGCCTGAGTGCCGAGGAGTAAATGTGTAGATCTCTTTTATCACCTGCCATATCTGGGATGAGCCTTTCCGGGGAGGAATATATTTTTCCACGCGGTCGGAAAAGAGTATAAGGCCGACCTTGTCGTTATTCCTTATGGCATTGAAGGCTATTATGGATGCTATCTCGGCAGCTGTCTCGCGTTTTGTCCTGCCGGTGGTTCCGAAAAGGCCGGATCCGCTGATATCGACCATGAGCATGACCACCATCTCCCGCTCTTCTTTGAAAAGCTTGACAAATGGGCGCCCCATGCGGGCCGAGACCTTCCAGTCGATATTCTTGACCTCGTCGCCGGACGTGTATTCCCTGACCTCCTCAAACTCCATGCCGCTGCCGCGAAACACAGACCTGTATTGCCCGGCCATCATTGTGTTGACGCGGCGTCTGCTGCGGATGTGGATCTTTTTGATCTTTTTTATTATATCACGGGAAAGCACGGCGCATGTCCTTATCTGGCCAATTTACAACAGTTGTGAAGCCGGAGCATGCCGGCCCTGGTTGAAACAGGGATGCCTCGTCAGGGAACTTCGACGGAATCAAACACCCACTCGATGATCTGGTCGGTAGTGATATCTTCGGCTTCCGCTTCGTAGGTAAGTATAATACGGTGTCGCAAAACATCAGGGGCGACCGTTTTGATGTCCTGCGGAGTAACATAGGACCGCCCGTTCAAGAAGGCTCTTGCCCTTGAGGCAAGGCTTAAAAAAATCGTGGCTCTTGGAGACCCGCCAAACTGGATGTAATGCCCGATATCGATGTCGTACGCAGCGGGATCGCGGGTTGCAAAAACAAGATCCACCATATAATCCCTGAGCTTATCATCCACGTATATCCTGTTGATAAGGTCGTATATTCCGGCCAGTTCCGACGTGGTTATAACCGGCTTTATCCCGACCGCTTTTTCAAACCCCACCCTTTTCAATATCTCCTTTTCACCGGATTTGTCAGGATAGCCAACGTTCAGCTTGAGCATGAAACGATCTACCTGCGCCTCGGGCAAAGGATATGTTCCCTCCTGCTCAATAGGGTTCTGTGTAGCCATCACAAGGAAAGGTTCAGGAAGGGGAAATGTGGTTTCACCTATGGTTACCTGTCTCTCCTGCATGGCTTCAAGCAGCGCAGACTGAACCTTTGACGGGGCCCTGTTAATCTCATCAGCCAATATAATGTTGTGGAACACCGGCCCTTTTCTTATTGTAAAATCCCCGGTTTTGGGCCTGTAAACCTCAGTGCCTATGAGATCGGCCGGAAGAAGGTCAGGGGTAAACTGAATCCGCTTGAAATCAGCGTCTATCGCTCCGGCAAGGGCCTTTACGGCGCTGGTTTTGGCCAGGCCGGGGACTCCTTCGATCAGGATATGCCCTCTTGTAAACAGCCCTATCAGCAGGCCATCCACAAGTTCCCTTTGCCCTACGAGGAGCTTTCCGACCTCTTCCCTTATACCGTTTACAACCGGGTGTTTTTCCTCTACAAGACCTTTCAATTCATCCATGAGAATCGCCTCCTGCCTCGAGCCTGCTGCCTTTCATGCTTGCTGCATTACCGGGCTGTTTTCCCGTCTGCAACGATCAGCCCACATGCAACGGGTGTGAATATAAACCCGCATATTTTGCTTGTCAACATGCCACACCTGCTGTGTTACAGGCAGATGAAAAGTCAGGGCTACCTGCCACGGAGTATATGCCCAAGCCCGGAAACGATACGAAAACGCCAAGATACCTGAAAGCAAAGAAAAGAAAAAACGTTGATCTATCGGGAGGAGCTGAAGTAGGGCCGGGCTCTTCAGCGGACGGCACCCTTGCTTCGGGCCCTGCCCGGCCAGGGTTCAGGGTACACCGCCAACGGGCCCCGATAGTCTCAAGCAGGATAGGCAAGCGGGGACAGAAAGTCAAATAAAAAGGGTGATATGTTATAAGCTCATGAAATGTCCGGTTTAATTGGTATGAGGTATGAATAGCCAACCCAAACAAGAATGTGTGTCAATGCCACTGTATCCCGATACCGCTCGCGGCTGTCCGGCATGGAGCCCATGGAATATTCATGGAGAATCTGTTGCTTGCGCTCATCAAACCGGCTCAGAGGGGTTTTTGCTCCAGGCTGTTCATCATTCTGCTTACATACTTCATGGCAAGGTGGTAAACCGGGAAACAGCACCGTTTCATAAAATAAAGGAACTTGATATCGAATGATGTGATAACCATAAACCTTTTCTTTTCAACAGCATCAATTATGAGCCTGGCCACATGTTCCGGAGCAATGGCATGGCGTTCAAACCGATCGAGCAGTTTTTTCACCCGAGGGTTTTCCCTGTCTGTCCCAAGAAACCCGGTGCTGTTTTTGAGAGGTGTGTTGACTGCACCCGGGCATACCACGGTTACTCCTATACTGTGTCTCATGAGATCATAACGAAGAACCTCCGACAGCCCTACCAGCCCCCACTTTGCCGATGAAAAAGATAAGCGCCGCGTTTTGCCATGGCAAGTGCGGTAGCCCTGCCGATCCCGCTTGCAGCACCGGTTATAAAAACCTTTGTACCATTTTGAATCTTCATTCTTTCACCCTCCCCCGGCCTCACGGTTCTGTTTGCTCAACAGACCGGGCACGCTAAAATATTGATTGGCAGCAAGCGTTTATTTAAGTGAAAAATATCATAAATCACTATTGGCCCAAAACGGCGTTTTGGGGGCTGTTTTGAACAACACTGATCATAAATCGAATTTTAAAGAACTGCACAAAATATTTCTTATAATCTCGTGGCCTGTTTGAATTCCCTTGTTTTATCGGCAATAATTTGTACCAGGCCGGAATCATCAATATGCTCCTCTATCAACCGCTCAAATGCGCTTCCTATGACTACGCCGTCAGCATAAGCCGCTATCTGTTTTACGTGCTCTGCAGTTGATATGCCAAACCCGACACAGAGGGGAAGGGTGGTGCGGCTTCGCACCAGGCTGCAAAATTCCGAAACGGAAGAGGTGTCCAGGCCGCTGCTTCCTGTCACACCGGTCATCGAAACAAGATAGAGAAACCCTGAGGCAGAACCGGCTATTGCTGCGATGCGGTCTTCCGGGGTGGTGGGCGCAAGAAGCCTTATAAGCGGAAAATCCTCTTCCTCCCGGCAGGAGGTAAGCTCGGCTGATTCTTCAGGCGGAAGATCCACTATCAGTATCCCATCGGCCCCGGCGTCTTTTGCGCTTCTGTAAAAAGCCCTGCCGCCGTAGCGGTATATCGGGTTATAGTAGGAAAACAAAACAACCGGAACATCGGACTTTTCTCTTAAACGGGCAGTCATTTTGAAAACCGTTTCAAGGTTTGTGTTGTTCGCAAGTGAACGCTCCGACGATCTCTGGATTACCGGTCCGTCGGCCGTAGGATCGGAGAACGGTACACCGAGCTCCAGGATGTCAATTCCCGAGTCACACATCGCCTCGATTATTTCCTGTGATTTTTCTATGGTCGGGTCGCCTGCCGTCACAAACCCCACAAGGGCCTTTTCCTTTTTTTCGGCAAGGCGGTTAAAGGTCTTTTCGATTCGGTTCATTCCTGTTTCTCCTTTCCCGGTGCACAAGACACTATCCCAAGGTCCTTGTCTCCGCGTCCCGACAGGTTGATTATCATGATCTCGTTTTTGTTTCTCTTGGGCGCTTCCGTTATTGCGAACGCAATGGCGTGCGAACTTTCAAGCGCAGGGATGATCCCTTCAAGCTCGCACAGCATATGGAACGCTTCCAGTGCCTGCCTGTCGTCAACCGCCAGGTAAGACACCCGCCCGGTATCTTTAAGCATGGAGTGCTCGGGTCCGACCCCCGGATAATCAAGTCCGGCCGAGATTGAATGGACCGGCGATATCTGGCCGAACCTGTCCTGCAATACATAGGATTTTGAGCCGTGCAGCACTCCTACGCTTCCACAACCGAGCGTAGCGGCGTGCCTTCCCGTGTCAATCCCCTCTCCGCCTGCCTCAACGCCAAACATCTCGACCGGATCATCAAGAAACGGGTAGAACAGCCCCATGGCGTTGCTCCCTCCTCCAACGCATGCCACCAATATATCAGGCAGCCTGCCGGTCATGCTCCTTATCTGCTCTTTTGTCTCAATGCCTATGATTTTCTGAAAATCCCTCACCATTACAGGATATGGATGGGGACCGGCCACAGAGCCGATAACGTAAAAAGTGTCACGTACACGGGCAACCCAGTGGCGCAGGGCTTCGTTCATGGCGTCCTTGAGAGTACCCGAGCCTGAATCAACCGGCGTCACGGTTGCCCCCAAAAGCTCCATCCGCTTTACGTTTGGAGCCTGCCGGCTTATGTCCTCAACGCCCATGAACACCTCGCATTCCATCCCAAGAAGGGCTGCGGCCGTGGCCGTAGCCACCCCATGCTGCCCTGCCCCTGTTTCCGCGATCACCCTGTGTTTGCCCATCCACTTTGCAAGCAGACACTGTCCAATGGTGTTGTTAATCTTGTGTGCCCCTGTATGCGCCAGGTCTTCACGCTTCAGGTAGATGGCGGCGCCATTGAGATAGTGTGAAAGCCTTTTTGCCAAAAAAAGAGGAGTAGGCCTGCCTACGTAGTCGGCCAGCAGTCCGGCAAGTTCTTTCTGAAATGCGGGATCAGGCAGGATCTCTCTTCTCTTGCGATCAAGCTCCAGCACAGCGGGCATCAAAGTTTCGGCTATATACATTCCTCCGTATTGCCGGAAATGCCCCCGTTCGTCAGGGTGGCCGGTTACCTTAGGACCGTGTTCTGTCTGTTTTGAATTCATAAAAAAATTCTCCTGAAAGGTTTTGAATATGTTTTGGCGGCTTTTTCCACTGCCGCCATAAACGACATGACCTTGGCCATATCTTTTTTACCGGGCGAAAACTCAACACCCGAGCTTACGTCAACAGCATCGGGCATGGCAGATTGAACAGCTCCTTCCACATTGTCCGGGGCAAGCCCGCCTGCAAGGATAAGGGGAGCTGCACCAGCCACGGGCTTGGCGTCAGCCCAATTCCAGGCCATTGCGTTACCGCCGGGAAGTGCCCCCCTGCCGCACTCGACAAGCAGCGCCGAAGCATCACAATAGAGGGAAGCATCGTCAATACCGGGCTTTTTCTTTGCAAACAGCGCTTTTATCACTATCAACCCCTCTTGCCTCAGCGCCCTTACAACTGCAGGAGACTCGCTGCCGTGAAGTTGCACCCCGGCAAGAGAGCACTTTTCCACCTTTTGCATTATATAGTCATACCCACGGTCAACGAACACACCTATTACCGGGACTTTGCCTCCTACCACATGACAGATTTCCCTGGCCTGGTCTGTCTCAAGGTTTCTGGGACTTGGAGGGTGAAAAACGCAGCCCAATGCATGGGCACCCAATTCAACGCAGCGTTTGGCCTGCTCCTGAGTTGTTATGCCGCAAATCTTCACCTGCAAGCGGCTACCTGCCGAGTCCCCGGCCTGTTTGCAGCTCATCTGGTCAACCTCCCCCTTTCAATTCCTTTATGAAAGCAACGGGGTCCGCCGCTCTTACAATACTTTCCCCCACAAGAAAGTTATGGATCCCGGCCTGCTCCATTTTCTCTATATCCCCGCGGCTGTTTATGCCGCTTGCCGCAACAGGGATCTGGCCGGATGAAAGCCCTGAAACCATTCGGACTGCCACCCCTGTATCAGTGTCAAAAGTTTTAAGGTCACGGTTGTTTATTCCTATGATCTTTGCTCCGGAACGAACAGCCTTTTCCATGTCTTCCGGGCCGTGTATCTCAACCAAAGAATCCATGCCCAGTTCACGGCAGATTGCCACAAGATCGCACAGCAAACTCTCTGAAAGAATCCTTGCTATAAGCAAAACCGCGTCAGCCCCCATGACGGCGGACTCGTAAACCTGGTATTCGCTTATTACAAACTCCTTTCTCAACACAGGAATGGTCGAGGCCCTGCGGGCCTGTTTGAGATCATCGGCCGATCCCATGAAATAGCTCGAATCGGTAAGCACCGAAATGGCGATTGCACCGCCCGCCTCGTATTTTCTTGCATAATCGGCAGGATCAATATCTGCACGGATAACGCCTCTGGAAGGGGACGCACGCTTTATTTCAGCTATGATACCGGTTCCTTCGCGATGGGCGTGTTGCAGGTTACCCAAAAAAGGCCGCCATTTGTCCCGGCCGGCGGCAAGCCGCCGCAGTTCGGACTCAGGTATCAGCCTCCTGGCTGCTTCCACCTCCCGTGCCTTTGTCTCAACTATTTTCTGAAGTATATCCTTAGCCATCAGTCATCCGTTGCTGTTTGTAAATTCTACAAGCTCCCCGAGCTTCCTGGCTGCGTCACCATTGTCAATGGTTTCGTTTGCAAGCGTTATTCCCTCCTCCAAAGTGGCTGCACGGCCTGCAGCCACCAGTGCGGCACCGGCGTTGATTGCAACGATGTTTCTCTTAGCGCCCTTTTCCCGTCCGCTTAAAATGTTTCGCGTTATCCTTGCGTTTTCCTCCGGTGTTCCCCCGGCCAAATCCGAGGGTTGTGCCGCCTCGTTGAAAAACTGTTCAGGCGTAATGTCGTATGTGCGCACCATTCCATCATTAAGTTCCGATACCCGTGTCGGTGCGCATACCGAAATCTCGTCCAGACCGTCATGCCCATGAACAACAAACGCCCTTTTGGCACCGAGCAGTTTAAGCGCATCTGCGAACATTTCGGTAAGGGCCGGCGCAAACACACCCAGCACCTGGCAGTTTGCCGCGGCAGGATTCGTAAGCGGGCCAAGCATGTTGAAAATCGTTTTCACGCCAAGCTCCTTTCTCGGCCCTATTGCGTGTTTCATGGCGCCGTGAAACAGCGGCGCAAACAGAAACCCTATGTTTATCTCGTTTACCGATTCCTCGGCCAGTTCAGGCTCTGTATCCAGGTTTACACCCAGCGCTTCAAGCAGATCGGCGCTGCCGCACTTGCTTGATATCGCCCGGTTACCATGTTTTGCAACTGTCACGCCTGCTCCTGCCACTACAAAAGCGGCTGTGGTTGATATGTTAAAGGTATTGGCGCCATCACCTCCTGTGCCGCAGGTGTCCACCACAATAGACGAATTGGCCTGTATACGCGCCGCCTTCCGGCGCATTGCGTCAGCCGCCCCGGCAAGCTCTTCAAAAGTCTCTCCCTTTGTGGCAAGAGCGGCCATGAAAGCCCCTATCTGGGCATCTGTCATGTTGCCTTCAAAAAGCCCGTGCAAAACATCGCTGATCTCTCTCCTTGAGAGGTCCTGCCGGGCTATTATTTTGGAAAGTGTTTCAGAAAACATGGCTCCTCCGTTATTAGTCGGTGTTACTGGATTGCAAGAAAATTTTTCAAAATGCGCTTACCCTTTGGCGTCATTATCGATTCAGGATGAAACTGTATGCCGACCGTTGGATGGGATTCGTGACGGATTCCCATTATTTCACCATCCTCTGCTTCAGCGCAGACCTTAAGGCATTCGGGCAGTGTCCCCCTGTCGATAACAAGAGAGTGATAACGCATCGCAGTAAGCGGAGACGGTATCCCGGCAAAAATCCCTTTTTTGTCGGTGGTTATAGCCGACGTTTTCCCATGCATTATTCTCTTGGCAGGAACTATTGTCCCACCGAATGCATGCCCTATCGCCTGGTGGCCGAGACATACGCCAAGAACAGGAATGGAACCTGAAAAGCGGCGTATGACAGGGACAGACATACCGGCTTTATCCGGCTTGCCCGGCCCTGGCGAAATAACGATATGGGATGGAGCCATCTGCTCGATATCCTCTATCGTTATGGCGTCGTTTCTCGCCACATGGACATCTGCGCCCAGAATCCGCAGGTACTGGACAAGGTTATAGGTAAATGAATCATAGTTGTCGATCATCAGCACCATAGCGTTCTCCTGCCTTTTACAGTTGTTCCCGCCCTCCGGCAAGTTCAAGAGCCTTCTGTATTGCCATCGCCTTGTTCACGGTTTCTATTCTCTCCTTTTCCGGGTCGGAATCCGCAACGATACCCGCCCCGGCCCTGACGGTAAGCTTGTCGTCCCAAACACACGCGGTGCGTATTGTTATTGCAAGGTCCATATTACCGTTAAAAGAAATATAGCCCACAGCGCCGCCATACGGGCCGCGGGGAGCCTCTTCAAGCTCGGATATGATCTCCATGGCCCGTATCTTGGGCGCACCTGAAAGCGTTCCGGCAGGAAAGGTGGCGGCCAGCAGGTCCCATGCATCAAACTCATCACGCAGGTCACACGATATGTTGGATACCAGGTGCATGACATGTGAGTAGCGTTCCACCGCCATAAGATCGGTCACCTGCACCGTTCCGGTATCTGCCACTCTGCCAAGATCGTTCCTGCCAAGATCTACCAGCATAAGATGCTCGGCCCTTTCCTTTTCATCCTGCAGCATCTCGTCTGCAAGAGACCTGTCCTCCTGTTCGTTCTTCCCCCTTGGCCTTGTACCTGCTATAGGCCTGAGCGTTGCGATCCTGTTCTCAAGACGCACCATGGTTTCAGGTGATGATCCAACAAGGGCCATGTCCCCTATATGCAAAAAATACAAATAGGGAGATGGGTTTATGTATCGCTGCGCACGGTAAAGGGTCCAGAGATCAGGCGCCGGGGAACAGGAAAACGGCTGGGATATAACGGCCTGGATGATCTCACCCTCCCGTATGTATTCCTTGGTCTTCTCAACCTTGCGTCTGAAGTCACTGCCGGAGATCTCGGGGCTCAACACACAGGGTTCTTCAGATAAAGGCCGCCTGACATCCCCTATGCTCTTATCGTAAACAGAGGAAACAAGAGCCTTCAGCCTTTCTTTCGCCTGGTCATAAACCTTCCCATGCTGAGCGCCGTCCGGAAGAAAGGTTGTCACAAGGGCCACAAGGCTGTGCCTGATATTGTCAAAAATAATCAGTTCATCCGGTATGATTAAGTCTGCTATGGGTTTTTCATCCGGCAGCAGGTTCGGGATACGCTCGAAAAAAGAGACCATTTCGTAGGTGAAATATCCGACCATACCGCCCCAGAACCGTGGCAACCCCTTAATCTGTGCCGGCTTATAACCGGACATAAGATCACGCAACACGTCCAATGGCTTGCCGTTATGGGGAACCACGCGCACGGAACCGTTCTCTTCCACTTCAACATGGTCTCCAAACACCCGTATACCGGCCTTTGCCGATGCTCCCAGAAAACTGTAGCGCCCCCATCGTTCACCACCTTCGGCGCTTTCAAAAAGAAACATCGGCCCTTTGTTTTCGTAAAGTTTTTTCAGCAATGATACAGGGGTCTCGGTATCTGCCAGTATCTCCGCACACACGGGTACTACGTTAGAGTTTTCGGCAAGGCGGCAAAATTCTTCTCTTGAGGGAAATATTCTAAGCAGCATACTTGCTCCTTCCGGTTCATTTAATATTTGTTTTTTTGCTCATGCCATAAAAAAAGGCCGCCGGCTTTTTTCGAGCCTTAGGCCTTTTAAATAAAAAACCGCAGGCTCTCTTTTTTGGGGCGCCTGCGGTTTTGCTTGCTTTCGGTTATGTTGGGGAAAATCAGGTTCCGCTGGCAGGCCCCATGGTCCAGGCCCACCACCACCAGTTTCCACTCATCTTTTTCACGTTTGCTATCGTTATCATGCTGTTTCCCGTTGCACTGACCAGCTTATAGGATTATTTTCAGTACTGGTACCTATTATGAAATCTGTAAAACCGCTGTCAAGGGAAAACTTGTTTTGAAAGCAAAATTATTGAAAGCCGAGATACTTGCCACAGGCAACGAGGTATTGACGGGCGTGGTTGCGGATACCAATTCCGCTTACATCGCTTCGAGGCTGGAGGAAACCGGCATAGAGGTAAGACGGCATGTCTGTGTCGGGGATGATCCGGAGCTGATTGCCGATGCCGTGACAGAAATGTGCAAAAGATCGGATCTTGTGATTGTGACAGGAGGCCTTGGGCCTACCGGCGATGACATCACTGCCGGCGCCGTTGCCAAAGCAGCCGGCAAACCACTTGTGTTTTCCAAAGAGGCACACAGGTCGATGAGCGCCTATTTTGAACGCCGCAAAAAACAGTTCCAACGATCCGATACGAAACAGGCCATGCTGCCAGAAGGAGCGGAATGCATAGCAAACGAGGTCGGCACTGCCGCCGGTTTTTCCATAAAAATCGGAAAATGCCATCTGTTTGCAATGCCAGGGGTTCCCCGCGAAATGAAGTGGATGCTTGACGCGAAAGTGCTCCCCCGCACAGAAGCGCTTGCCGGAAGCGCAAGAATGTATACCGCCAAAAAAACGGTATCGGTTTTTGGCCTGCCCGAGGCGGTGGTCGGTGAACGCATGGCCGGTTTTGACGAGGCGTTCCCTGATGCGGCATACGGCATAAGGGTGAGCTTTCCTGAAATTTTTGTAACAGTATCAACCCGGAAACAGGATCCTGCGGAGGCGGACAGCACGGTAAACAGCGCCTGCAGCTGGATCGTGGCCAGAATCGGTGATTGCGCCTTTTCCGATAACGGAGCATCACTGCCGGAAGTGGTTGGCCGTCTGCTTCTATCGCAAAAAGAAACT
>MZGQ01000107.1 GCA_002085115.1 Desulfococcus sp. 4484_241 | reverse complement strand
TCAAGCGTAACAGCCAACTACAAGAAGGGTGTTCTCAAGGTAACCATGAAAAAAACAAAGGAGCACCAGGGTAAGTCCATAGAGATAAAAACCGGGTAACCGACCCACAGAAAGGAGGATGCGCTATGATTACCAGACGCTTGTTTGATTTTCCCGCATGGGGTCTCCTGAACGAGCTTGAGCCGATCAGGAGGCAGCTTGGCAGGATACTGGAAAACATAGAGGGCAGCCACCGGATTGTCGGCGCCGGTGTATTCCCTCCGGTAAACCTGACCGAGGATAAGGAAAACTTCTACCTCAGGGCCGAGCTGCCTGGAATGAAAACGGAAGACCTTGATATCCAGGCCACCGGCAACAGCATATCGATTTCAGGCGAACGCAAACTGCCCGGGGAGGACGCAAACGCCAAGGTTCACCGCAGGGAACGCGATGACGGCAGGTTCTCGCGTATGATAAAGCTGCCCGGGGAGATCGAGGTTGGCAAGATTAACGCGACCTTGAAAAACGGAATTCTCACTGTAACCATACCAAAGGCTGAAGCTGAAAAGCCAAGACAGATCGAGATTAAATAACCAGACTCCGGGAAAGGAGGGATGATATATGACCGAAAAAAAGGAGATACAGATAAAGGGAAAGCAGGAAGCCGCAACTCCGGAGCAGACCCGGCCCGGTCTTGTATTTACACCGGCTGTGGACATCTTTGAAACCGACAGTGGGCAAATACTACAGGCAGTTTACCCTGTCCGATATAATCGACCAGGACGGCATAGAGGCAAAACTAAACGACGGCGTACTGAGGCTGCGGCTGCCAAAGGCACAGAAAGCCCAGCCAAGAAAAATCGAGATAACAACATAGGATCCGTTTTATTAAAACAAAAAGAGGCAAACCTCAAAGCAGCAGGGAGGAACCCGGCAAACCGGACCCTCCCTGCTATTTACATTAAAGAAGAACCCATGGTCATTAGCCTCCAAAAACCGGTTTTTGACAGCATATCTATAATGGCGAAAACCCCGCAAAAAAAGCATTGTAACATGAAGCTATCAAAAACCAGAGGCAACTTCATCCCACACCTCCACCAGCCGGGTTTCTTTGTTGTGTGAGTGCGGTCTTTTATCCCATGCAGCGCAGGTGAAGCTGCAGGCCATGCTGCCGGGTGTCCTTTTCTTTTGGTTCTTTTTTTTGGGACTGTCCAAAAAAAAACAATAAATTATTGAACCCATGTAAACACAAGTCCGCTGTCCCACGCTTGGGGGCTGTTTTTGCCCGGGTCAATAAAAAAGCCTTCCTGCAAAATTTTTCGCAGGAAGGCTTTTTTTGTGTTTTACAGGATGCTGCTTAAAAGCAGCCTATCGATTTTGCTTTTTAGAAGGTGACCTTTATCTCGTGCATCAGGCCATATACGTCGTCAACATTTGTCTGAGCCACACCCCCGATCTGCGCCAGCAGGTCGCCGGTTGACAGATAGGCTGCCGTGGCCGAGTATGTGACGTTGTCCATGATGTTCCAGGTTATGCCAAGATCCACCTCTGTCCCATACTCGTCATCCCAGTCGCCTGTCCAATCTTCATTGGCAGTTGCCTGGCCGGCCACAAGGTGCACGGAAAGATTGTCGTTTACGGCAAGATCAGCGCCTGCATATATCAGGTCAACACCGTGCAGGGCAACACCGTTTAGGGTTGCGGTAAAAATACTGCCGCCCTGGGTGTTTAAAATATGCCCGCCAAGGTCGTCGGTCAGGATTGCAAGCGGTGTAAATCCCTGGCCAAGTCCGCCGTAATAGAGATTCCCCATTGTCATGTCAGATTCACCCTCCTCCTGGCCGGACACAGACACATACCCAACATAGACATTCGCCATTTCAAGGTCTGCGCTTGCCTTGATGTAGTAGACAAGTGCGTCTATGTCAGGATCGTCCTCAAAAGCGATGCTGCCTGGTGACCAGAAAGCAGCAACCGGCATGGGAGAATCAAACTGGATGTCGCCGCACTCATAGTTGATCTCGCCCTCAATGTTGACGGGTCCGAACCCGAGTTTCCAGTAGGGCATAATCTTATAATCCTTAACCGTGGCGTCAGAAGACAGAGGAGGAGGAACAGGAAAAACATTGTCCTCTGCAGCCCTTGCAAGCTCGCAGAGCAGACCGACCTCGATATTGTCCTTGTTGTATCCGGCAAAGATGTAGTAGGCGTCAAAATCTCCGTCAGCCACAGTGTCGGCTACCCACGGAGAGGCTGAATCCATCTCCGCATACTTCAGGATCATTGCGCCAAAAAGGATGTCTCCAGCCTTTCCAAGATACTGGATGCTGTCTGTGCTGTAATAATCGTTATCCGTGTCAAAAGCTGCCGGCCCCCAGGCGCCGTCCTCCTGCCGGCCTATCTGGAAACGACCGATCGGCGTCATGATGGTCATGTAGACCCGGTCAAAATCTATGGTGTCCTTGGCACCGGGTGTCTCAAACTGCGCCGATGTCGTAGCACCATTGGCGTCCACGCCCCAGACCTCGTCCTCAAACGCGTCAAAGCGTGTTGTCACAGACACGTTGTCGTTTGCCTGGAAAACCGTTTCCACCCTCAGCCGGTTGTCATAGTACGCCTGCGATTCGGATCTGCTCTCGTCAAGAGTTATGTTGTCGGTGTAAAACCCGCGAACCCTGTACTCGCCGGAGACATTAACCTTTGTCGCCATTGCAGGAATAGCCATTGCAACGGCAAGACAAAGTGCTACTGTAATTAAAGTGATCTTTTTCATATCGTCCTCCCTCAGAGTAACCACTGCGTTTTTTGGCTTTAAAGGCCCCCTTTTGTTCAATTTCCAAGGCTTTTGGTTTGTCAGGCCGATATGTGACAGGCATCCCCCCTTTCATAAACCGGTTTATAAAAATCCTGCGGCATGCAGATATCGTAAAGACATCTGCCCGCATCCCATCTGCCAACAGTATTGGACAGGAAACAATCCTATCCCCTTAAACCTTTAGGATACTATAAACAGCACCATTGTCTTTGTCAAGGTATTTAAGGGTTGCCGTCCAAATATGTCAAAAAAACCTTTCGGTTTAAGGGCTGCAAAGAGTTTATGCCCGCAATCCGCCATTTGCAGAAGGTTGCCGGCATGGTCATAACGCATTCTCAAGATCATAGCTTATAACACAAGACTTTGGCCCGGAAATAACCGATCCGCCCTTTCTCACAACGGCCCCGGCAAGTTCGGGCTTTCCGTCGTTATCAAAATCTGACAGCGTAAAATCACTTATATACCCGGAAATTTTTCTGGTGTGCCACAGTTCAGACATGCCAAGACCGTCCCAGCCAAGGCAGACAAATTCGCCGTTCCCATATTTCCTGTAACGGCCGAAAACCCTGCCCGCGATATCCTCGTTTTTTACAGTAACAAGCTCTGTTTTACCGTCACCGTTGATGTCTGTTGCGAATATGCGCTGTGACAGGTATATCCTGTCAGCAGACTGCTCCCTGTTTTCCACCTTTTTTTCAAGAAAGGTCTGGCTGCCACCGAAGCTGTGATCGCTTTTCCATACCAGCCTGCCTGACTCGGTGTAGAGCCTTATCCTGTCGTTGCTGTCTGAAACAACAAACAGGTTTTCCACGCCGCCAATCGATTTTGCGCGGGTAAACCCAAAGACCGTAACGCCTGCCGGCAGGTCCAACATCTCTTTTCCCACATAATCCGCCCCTTTTTTTTCAAGGCGCCAGATTCCGGGAAAGAAAATATCAGACAGCCCCCTCTTCTGGCCGTAAACAGCGTCCGTGCCAACGGCCCTGAAATACCATGGCTGTTTTTCGGCGATTGTGACAAGTTTTCGGCCGGAAAGTCCCAGCACAAAGGAGCGCAGTTTATGGGTATTGTTGTTGATACAGGTGACAAAGATCTCGGCCCTGCCGTCCCTGTCGGTGTCTGCGGCGTCAACCGATATGAATTTTTCATAGGACTCGGCGTCACGCTCAGCAACCTTGTAAAACCGGTTTTTCTCAAAACGCCGAACGCACAGGTATGAGTCGGATATAAGAACGGTTTCGTTTTTTCGATCACCATCCAAATCCGCAACGGCAATGCCGCACAGTTTCAGGTCAAAATCCGGGCTCTTCCAGAATCCGGTCACTGATGCGCCGGCAGCCTTGATAAACGGGGATGTGCCTGTGCTTGCGGCAGGCGGCGGGGCAGGCGCGGGGTGAACAAAAGCCACACCGGACGAAACAGCGCCAGGAGCTGCAGCTGCCGGGGCCAGGGCTGCCTGTGGCACTCCCGCCCCGGGTTCCCGCTTCTGCTCTGCCGGGGCAGTGCCGAAAAGCTTTTCACATATTTCGGCCGCAATACTTTCTGTGGCAGGTATTATTCCGGCGACAGAATCCGCCTGCCTGTAAAACGCAACCGGCGAAGAGCCGCCTGAAATCTCTATTGCCTTTGCGTCTATGCTGACGCTTTCCCCAAGAACGGTTATGCTGCCAAAAATTGCACAATCAACACCAAGAGCCTTGCCGATGTTTTCAGCCACCTTGACGGTTACCGGCCCTTTTACGGCTTTTGCGGCTGCCTTCACGGTTGCAGTGTCGATAACTGTCACGCCTGCCTTTGCAGCTATCCTGGAACCAAGCATGTCTGCAGTGGCATCTGAAAGATAGGACAGATCGCTGCTCGCATGTATCGTAAACGGCATGATGGCAACCTTTGCCGCCGGGGTTTCGGCAGCACCACACGGGAATATAAAAAGAACCGGCAATATCGCGGAAAATATCAGTCGGGCAAATACCTTATGCATAGGGCAACTCCTGCTGGCAGGTGCTCTTCAAGTTGAGCGGTTGATGTCATAAAGCCGCGAACATCTTTGTATGCTGTATTAGCCAAACAGAATAGTCAAGAAATTTTTGCCCGGACCCGCCGGCGGTTTGTACAGGCCCCTGAAAAAAGGGGGAACGTCTGGCAAAGCCCGGTCAGTGAGATGTGTGGCCCGGGTGACCGGAACACCTGATGCTGCTCTTGTGAAACGATTAAAATACCCGGGTTGAGGTCTTTGATGTTTGCGACGGTTGTCGTTCCTGCCGGTAAAGACCATAATCGGCAAAAACAAAATATATAAAAATTTTACCGAACCGTTTCAATTGCCGGGTATAGATGCAAACACCCCGTGCTCATAAAGAATATACAATCCTATAATATACAGGAGCATAGCGCCGGTTGTCTGAGCGTAGCGCTTCAGCCGGCCAATCCTCACAGCCCTGCTGCCGAGCAGCAGCCCCAAAAACGTTAACAGTGCGGCGGTAAGACCAATAACCCCGGCAGGCAGCCATATAGTAACGCCTATCACTGAAAGGCTCAGGCCCACGGCCAGTGCGTCGATACTCGTTGCCACGGAAAGAGTTACCAGCCGCCACCCCCTGGTAGGATCCGATTTGGCCGCTGTTTCCTCTTCCTCTGCGGCCTGATGCAGCATGCCGGTCGCCACGATTGCAAGCAGCAGGAAAGCGATCCAGTGATCGTAACTCTCGATCAGTTTCCGGACAGAGATACCCGCGTGCCACCCGATAACAGGCATAATGGCCTGAAACAGCCCGAAATGCCACGAAAGCCTGAAAAACTGGCGGCCGTTGACCTTCTGAAGATAGGCGCCGGATGCTATGGAAACGGCCAGCGCATCCATGGCCAGGGCAACGGCAAGACCTATTATGGTAAGCAAACTCAAAAGATAACTATATCGCCTCGTTAATAAAATCTCTTATCAGCCGGGTTGTCTTGGCCGGGTTTTCCATGGGTATCAGGTGGCCTGTGCCTTCTACGATTCTGTATCCGCCGTTGGGAAAGGTATTGGCCGCTTTCCTGAAATCTATTAAATTTCTGTTCTCGGACAGTTCCCCCTCCAGTACAAGGACCGGGCACTCGATATGGGGAATAAGCGGCCAGGGATCGTATGACATGGATCCCATAAACAGGGATGCTTCGCGTTCGGGGTGGCAAACCAGCGTAACTCCCCTGCCTTTCGCATCCTTGAAACCGTAGGT
>MZGQ01000003.1 GCA_002085115.1 Desulfococcus sp. 4484_241 | reverse complement strand
CTTGAAGGGCGGGCGATCCATGCTCCGTGCAAGATCGTTTCTGGCTTGAAGCAGCTCCTCCAGTGCTGCAAGGCTGCGTCTCCCAAGGCGTCCGGCTCCTTTAAAATTCATAAACATGGGGGCTCCGGTTTTTGGAGCGCATCTCACGGTGCTTAAGGCATCACACTCCTCTTTCACCCAACTGTCCCGACCTTTTTCCTCAAGCTCCTTTTCCAACATCGCTGAGAGCCTCACAAGGTAACGCACGTCCTCTGCCGCATATTCAAGCATAGGGGCAGGCAACGGACGGACAGACCAGTCCTTCTTCTGGTACCGCTTGTCAAGAGTGACCCCGAAACGTTTTGCGACAGCGGTGTCAAGGCCGGTTGCCTTTTCACCAAGAAACCGGCATGCGAGTTCACAATCATAGAGATTTGCAACCGTTATGCCAAAATCCCTGTGCAAGGAGCGTATGTCGTAATCCGCACCGTGAAAAACTTTTTTGATGGAAGGATCTGCAAAAAACGGTTTTAAAGGAGACAGGTCATCAATACGCAGCGGATCAACAAGGAAACAGGCGTCATTTGCACAGATCTGGATAAGACAAACCTTTTCATGGACCAGTCTTTCAAGGCCGGGTGCGGTATCGACAAGGCATAAGTTACCAGTAGTGCAGTCTCTCATCTCAACTTTCACAAAAAGCGTATCGTTTTCCTTGGCCTTGATCTCTTAATGATTCTTTCTTTTTTTCTCCAAGCGGATATCCAGCCTTTTCAGCCTTTCAATAATATCGCGGCACTCCCGATTCTTGCCGGCAAGTTCCCCTGCCTGCTGTCTCAGGCGTGCATTATCCTGCAACAGGATTACAATCTGTTTTATAAGCGCTGAAGCGTATGCCGCGTCGACCGGTCTTCCTGTCCTGGCATACTCATCTAAATATTCTGCAGCACGTTTGTAGTCAGGGTGAGGATTGTCAGGATGTGAACACAGCATGGCAAGACGGACAAGAAGGGTTGCCCTGTCCCACCGGCTCTGCGATACGGCAAGGTCCTTTTCAAGCAAGGCTGTTTCACGTTTAAAATCGTCTTTGTGAACCAACGGGTAAGGCTCAGGCGGGTATATGGCATTTAGAATGCACCCTGACAGGGCAAACGACACAACGCATAACAGGCCTGCCGTCAATCGCCCTTTAAACGAATCGAATCTCATCAAACTTCCCGGCCTCATTCCACTGTTCCAATCTGCTTTTTACCGGGCACATTTTCCTGCTTCCTGCGGTCCACCAAGTAAATGCTGCCGGAAATCGTCTTGGCATATTCCTTGAGCTCGGCCGCGACCTCTCCCACCTTTACGCTGCTCGAATACTTGCCGTCCTGGTTTGTAACAACAGCTATGGAGATCGTCATTATGGGAAAACGCTCAAGCTCGTTCTTGCGGGTCTTGGCCATTATATACCCTTTTTCCCTGTCCTGCCGATCATAAAACTCCGGGATCTTTCTGTCAAACAGGTCTATGGCCGCCTGGCATATCTCATGGTACCTGTCGATGTCGACTATCATGGCAAAATCGTCGCCCCCGATATGACCCAGGAACGCATTTTCCGTACCATGTTCCAAAAGCACCTCTTCGAGTAACTTGCCGGTGGCCTTTATCACGTCGTTTCCCCTGGCGTATCCGTACCTGTCGTTGAACGACTTGAAGTTGTCTATATCGAGCATGCAAAAAGCGATCTCCCGTTTTTCAGAAAGACGCTTTTCAAGCACGTTCTCTATGGCTATGCCTCCGGGAAGACGGGTAAGCGGATTGGCGTCAAGGTCCATCACCTCAAACCTTGCAAGCTGCTGGGCCATTGCCGTGAAAGATCCGGCAAGCACGCCGAACTCGTCCCTCTGTGCCAGGTCAGGAACAAAGTCAAATTTTCTTTCCGAGAACTTGGCTGTTGCCAACCTGAGCTGTTGTATGGACCTGGAGATGTTCCTTGTGATTATGTAAGCCGCTCCAATCCCGACACAGATGCCCATCATGGAAAGCAGGGCGACAATATAAAAAGATCTCATGCTCAGGATGCTTGCATTCTTTATTTTTTCAGCCAGCCCCCTCCTGGCAAATGCCATCATGCTTTTTATTTCCTTAAGCTGGGCATCAAGTCCCTCCCTTATACGTGAATCATAAACCTTTCCTGCGGATAACAGCGAACGCCCCTTTAACTTGAAAATACCGGCATACAGGTCGTTGTATGCCTTATGCAGTTTCCCGATACTGTTTATATGTTCCTTGACAACCCTGCGCAGGCTTCCCAGTGTAGCATTGAAATCCGCATCCTTTTTCCAGAACAGCTCAAGCATCTCCGGGCTTTTCATTATTAAGTAACGGCGGCCATAAGCTTCCTGTGCCAGGAGGCTTTGTGACAGGCTTTCTGCGCCCTCTATCACCACCATGCTGTTGTTTACTATGCTTTTGGTTATGCTCCTGAAAAAATCAAGGCTGGAAAGGGTATATACCGATATCATAACGATTACAGCCACAAGCGGAAGGTAGGCAATGGTCATACGCCCGGCCACAGTAGAGGCAGGCAGCTTCCCTGACGCAAAATTTTTAAGCCTGTTAAGCACCTTGGGGGAATCAGTTTCCATAATAGCTGGCTTTACTTTAGAACCGACAAAAAAAACAGCGCCCTTGTTTTTTGCTTGACCGATGCGTATATATTTAATTATGTTATATTTTTCTGCAGATGGTGTCAAGCCGCAAACAGTTTTGCTTTTTTTATTATCTTATTGATATTTTATGGAAAGAATATGATCACCATAACGCTTCCTGATAAAAGCACTCTCCGGTTCAGGGAACCCGTCACCGGCAACGATATAGCAAAAGCTATCTCAGAGGGACTCTGGCGGGAATGTGTGGCAATAGATGTTGATGGCGTCACTATGGATCTCTCCCGGCCGATTCTTAATGATGCCACGGTGCGTCTTATCACCACCAGGGATCCGGAAGGCCTTGAAATAATGAGGCACAGCGCAGCGCATGTCATGGCCCAGGCCGTGCAGAGGCTCTTTCCCGATGCCGAGCTGACCATAGGGCCTGTCATAGAGAACGGCTTCTATTACGACATCGACATGGAACCGGTATCGGAAGAGGTATTCCCCGCAATAGAGGCCGAGATGAAAAAAATCGTCAAGGCAAAGATTCCGTTTTGCCGAAAGGAAGTGAGCAAAGCCGAAGCGCTGGAACTTTTCAAGGGCCAGCCCTATAAAACAGAGATCATAAACGAGTTGGATGGACAAAAAATTTCCCTTTACTCCAACGGAGAGTTTACCGACCTTTGCCGGGGACCGCACGTTCCACACACCGGGTTTGTCAGGGCATTCAAACTTATGAAGGTATCGGGTGCGTACTGGCGGGGTGACCAGTCCAGAGCCCAGCTTCAAAGACTCTATGGCACAGCCTTTTTTTCGAAAAAAGATCTTGACGCCCACCTTGCCCTCATAGAAGAGGCGAAAAAGAGGGACCACCGTAAACTCGGCGCGGAACTGGACCTGTTCAGCTTTCACGACGAAGCTGCCGGAATGCCGTTTTTCCACCCCAACGGCATGAAGATATGGAACGCCCTGCTGGATTACTGGAGGCTTGAGCACCAGGCCGCGGGTTATGTGGAAATCAAGACCCCTGTAATGCTGGACCGGTCTCTTTGGGAAAAGAGCGGGCACTGGGACAACTACCGCGAGAACATGTACCTGTCCACTATAGATGAAAACCAGTATGCGATAAAACCGATGAACTGCCCTGGCGGTATGCTGCTGTACAAAGAAAACCTGTATTCATACAGGGACCTTCCGCTGCGAATGGCAGAGATAGGGCTTGTCCATCGGCATGAGCTAAGCGGTGTGCTGTCCGGTCTTTTCCGTGTCCGGGCGTTTCACCAGGATGACGCTCACATTTTCATGACGCCTGACCAGATGACTCTTATGGAAAGGGCTATGAAATAAACGAGGGAGACGGCGCCTTTTACGGCCCCAAGATAGACGTTCATATCAGGGACGCACTGGGCCGTACATGGCAGTGCGGAACAATACAGCTTGATATGTCGCTTCCTGAAAGATTCGACCTGTCATACATCGACTCAGAGGGCAGAAAGCAGAGGCCGGTGATGATACACAGGGTTGTTTACGGTTCCATAGAGCGTTTTCTCGGGATTCTCATAGAGCATTTTGCCGGGAAGTTTCCTCTCTGGCTGGCTCCTGTTCAGGCCATGTTTCTTCCCATAAACGACAAATTGGTACCGTTTGCGCGTGAAACCGCCTACAGGTTCGAGCAGGCAGGGATACGCACCAAAATCGACGACAGGTCCGAAAGCCTGAACAAAAAGGTCAGGGATGCCCAGCTGAAAAAGATACCGCTTATTATTACAATAGGTGGAAGGGAGAAGGACGCAGGGACCCTTTCAGTCAGGACACTTGACGGAAAGGTCAGACAGGGCCTGCCCGTTGATGGGTTTATTGCAGCGGTGCGCTCAAACGTGGAGAAACGGTCTCTGGACATTGATATTTTTGATAAGGCACAGCCTTGACCGTGTACGGACAAGGCAGCTTTGGGGAGGGGAGAAATGGACCGGGAAAACCCGTCAATCATCCTTGATGCCAAGGAAGTGGATGATGCCGTTTTCCGAATCGCGCAAGAGATTACACAGAGGCACAGCGATCTTGAAAAGGTGGCTCTTGTTGGAATCCATACGAGAGGGGTACACCTTGCCAAAAGAATCCGCGACGCTGTTGAAAAAATAAGCGCAAAGGCTCTTCGGACAGGCGAAATAGACATAACCCTGTACCGGGACGACTGGACCAAAATCGGGTATTCCCCGGTTGTGCAATCCACCAAAATCGATTTCCCGGTTGACGACATGATCATAATCCTTGTTGACGACGTTCTTTTCACCGGGCGGACCACTCGCGCAGCACTTGACGAACTCATCGATTTTGGCAGGCCTGCAAAAGTGGAGCTTGCGGTTCTTGTGGACAGGGGCATGAGAGAACTCCCGATACAGGCAGACTATGTGGGCGTATTTGAGATAACAGACAGACACCAGATGGTCAACGTTATGCTGACCGAATGTGATGGGAAAGACCTTGTTGTACTGAGCAAAAACGGAGATTAAACAGTGGGAACAAAAAAACACAGGCAAAATGCGCCCCGCCATTTAAAAGTGGCCATCCTGACCGTGTCAAGCACACGTACGCTGGAATTTGGCATGGTGGTTTCCCAGCTCAGCTTTGAGCAGATAGATTCTGCAGCCATACTATCGCGGTCTGCAGGCGGAATTATAGGGAAAACCGCTGTCTTTTGCATACCGGGGAGCAAAAACGCCTGCAAGCTGATATGCGGCTCCATTATCTTTCCGGAGGCCGGCCACATCGTAAAACACATCCTCGAATAGCCTGTCACAGCTTTTGTTATTGCAGACATTTACCAAAAGGCTACCACCCGACCTGCGCCAACTGCAGTTTGGAGCGACTCATACATATAGCCGATAATCTTTCCGATATCCACCAACCCGGCAAGTTTGCACACATCTTCAAACGGCAACACACCCCCGGTGTATCACCAAAACCGCATGGGATTTGTCCCTTTCGTCTCAGCCATGGACAGCCTCCATAAGCATAAGACAGGCGGGTGCTGACTGTATGTCCTTTTACCGCCCCCGTAACAAGACCTCCTTTTGTTCCCATAACCCGCCAAGAATACTGATCGTATGGATATCGGCAAAATAAAACGTCTCAAATCCGGCCTTGCGGGCGGCGTCAGCCAGGGCACGGCTGTCCCACTCAACAGACAGGCCAACGCCTGTAAGGGGTTCCTGTAATTTCTTGCTGTTGACCGAGGCCGGAGACTTTAACCCGACAGGTGTATCATGCATATCTATGGTAAGGGGCATTGTGACGTTTGTATAAATGAAACCGGCGGTGCAGCCTGAACCTGCCACAGCCAGCACAAAAACCATGCATACAGAAAACAGTACCCGGCGCACCTCAGTCTCCATAGGCTATGGTCGTGTACCTGGCGTATAAACCGCCAAGCAGGATAAAATACTCTGCATCCAGATGGTTGATAATACGGATGTCACCGTTCTTTGCCGCCATGGCCGTCCCGGCGTCCCCCCAGCTGACCAGCCAGGCAACGCTGTACAGGCTTGATGTGCCCACCTTTTCGCCAAGCCTGGTCTGGTCAACATCCTGATCAAGCGGGTACCGCACCTTGCTATACAGGCAACCGGAGACCGCGGCCATACACAATGCCATAAGAATTAAAAGCAGGACAAGTTTTATTTGGGACCTGTTCATGTCACACCATCCTTTATGCTTTTTGACCTTCGCTTGTTCCTGTAACAAATAAAAAACACCTCCCGCACCTCCTGTTGTACCATGGTTTTACAAAGAGCGACAATCCCGGCATGGCAGCCAAGAATAACAGGAAAATGCAAGCGTCAAATTACCCACATCTTCACAAGTCGCAGGACCCGTGTCAAGATGGCGCCAAAATTTTCAATGAGCAGGGCTGCCCATCTCTGCCACGAGCCCTTCACCAGCCGCTCCTCATTTTTATGCCGGTGCGGTTTTTACTCCATGCAGCCGCAACCGGGAGATGCCGCAGGCCAGGCTGCCGGGTGCCCTTTTTTTTGGTTCTTTTATTTTGGGCATGCCCATTCCTATAATTTATTATTATAATAAAGGATAATTTACTTATTGACAAAAACGGCTTTGAGCATGATAATCGAAAACAAGTGGTGGAATATTAAATCTATATTAATATTCGAGGGAAATTACCCCCCCCCGCATAGAAATTATTTTGACTTTCAGCAATTTTTGCGCCGGATCAATTTCGCTTAATTGCCGCCGTTAGCCCGCTGAAAAAAACATATTAACAAGATAGGGAGGTTAAGGTGTCAGATCTCAAAAATGGTTGTGTCAAATCTGCACATGGGCCAATTTTGCCCACACCAGTCTCACCTGAAGCAACTACGATTAAGGAGGACAGAATGTTAGCAAGAGTTGGGCAGGGAGCTGTTGATTTTGAGGCCAATGCCTACGTTGAAGGGACAGGGTTCCAGACGATTAAGCTATCTGATTATAAAGGCAAATGGATTGTGCTCTGCTTCTACCCGGGCGACTTCACGTTCGTTTGACCAACTGAATTGGCGGCGGTCGCCGCCCTTTATGACGAGATCAAGGCTCTTGGGGTGGAAGTGATGGCGGTAAGTACAGACAGCCGATTTGTTCACAAAATCTGGCAAAAGCAGGAGCTGTCCAAGATGGTCAGCGGAGGGGTTCCTTTCCCAATGCTTTCAGACGCTGGCGGGAAGATAGGTGCGATTTATGGAGTATACGACGAGGCCGCCGGGGCAGACATTCGTGGACGGTTTATCATTGATCCGGATTTTGTAATTCGCGCAATGGAAGTGCTGACTCCTGAGGTAGGCAGGAATCCTGAGGAGTTGATTCGGCAAATCAAGGCATTCCAGCACGTGCATGCCACCGGGGAGGTAACGCCGTCGGGATGGCAGCCAGGGCAGACCACGCTCACGCCCGGTCCGGCACTGGTGGGCAAGGTCTGGGAAGTTTGGAAGCCTTGATGGGTGCTGTTAGGCCTAAACAAAAAATTAGTCCATGGTTCAAGAAGCCGCGGGGCCTTTGCGTGTATAGGGAAAAAGGTTGAGGTGTCAACGGTCGTTTAAACCTGAGCCATTTTCGGTCGTAAAAATTGAGCCGCCCCAATCTTCCGGCAACGCCCCGGGCCGCAATTTTGTGAGGGGCGCCGCAGGCCAGGCTGCCGGGTGCCCTTTTGCTACAAATGCAGATTAATCCAATGCCTTGCCAGCCATGGAACAAAAAACAGTCACCCCTCACAAATATTCATCTGTCATGCTTTTGCAGGCAAGAATCAAAAACAGATCTGGATCCTTTTGAATCATTATACCCAGGCCGGCTCCTTGCCAACCATGCCACCAGCGCAATAAGAGCCAGAGTGACTGCCAGTGGCACCAGGGTAAACAGCCCCGCCCAGAACGAAAGTGTGACCGGTCCGCTGGCATGCCGGTTTATGTTAAAATGGTCCAACATGTTGGCCAGCGCATAATCGGGAACTGTCAATGCAATCAGAAGCAGCACCCACAGGGCCGTGGGGACCTTCAAAAACCCGAAATTCTTCAGATACCGCAGGGCAACGGCAAACGGCAAAAGAAGCAGCACCAGATAATGCATCCACATTATCGGCCCTGATGCAGCGGTCAGGCAAAAAAGCAGGGCGTATGACACGTCCCTGTCCCTTGCCCTTACAGCCAGCAGCAGTCCGGCCGCCATGATACCTGCGAGCAACACCATTGAAACATACGGTGCAATGCCTGGAAGCCGGAACAGAGGCAAAATGATGCTGCTTTGCATAAAAGGCCCCTGCACACCGGCAAACAGCCTCCACCCAAGGGTCCATATTGAACAGTTCCATTCAACCAGCAGATGGATCCATGCAATGCTGCCGGCAACTAAACGATAGTAATAGATGACATGCTCAAAACCCATCACCACGGCAGCCGCAAGGTTGAAAAGGATGAAAACACCAAGCGCAACACCAGCACATCGCCACTTTTTGCGAACCAGGAAAAACAGCAGGACAGGAGCGCCCATAAGTTTAAGGGAAAGAGCCGTACCAAGAAAAACCCCGGCAAGGGTCTGCCTGCTTGAACGCCACACACAAAGCAAAAGCAGCAACAGCAAAGAGGATAGTTGCCCGTACAACAGGTCTTCCCAGAAAGGGGCAAACACCATCAACAGCAAAACCATCAAAACCAGGGAAACCGGAGAAGGCCGCCTGCCCTGCCACCAGACAAGCACTATATAACTTGAAGCAACGATGCAGGCAATCTCACAAACCATCCAGACCTGGGCAGCCTGCTGATACTCCAACAAGCCAAACGGTAATGCAATGAAAACCACCGGCGGTGGATGAGAGGACGGAAGGCCCAACCCTATGGCAGATGGCTGAGGCCTGAAAAAAATTTTGGCAAGATCGGCAAGCGGCAGATAGGGATTCATATGGTTTATAACCGCCTTTGCTATAAGCCACTCCTGCATAAAATCCTTGAAAAAAAGCCTGGGCGGAAAAGAATATATGAACAGAAGACGAAGCGGCCTGGCCATCACCACAAGCCATACAGCCACCAGGAACAAAAAAAGGCCGAATCTGATCAGGATTGAGCGCCGGCCTGCCATGGCCGAACCACCGCCCGGCAGTCGTGCCTCAAGCTCCGGCCGCCTTTGCCAAAAATCAAAGATTCGCTTGTTTACCATATTTTCAGTAACCGGTGGCTGTTAGCAAAGACCCGTCCACCACTATTGCTCAAAACAGCCTTATTATCAATATGATGTTGCAAAAAAATAAAATCCGCTGCCTGTTTTTGGTTGACCAAATACAGAAGGCCTGAAAAGAGATATCTATTTAAAGACCACTTAAACCGTTGTCATGTTTTACGCAATCAACTATAAATATAACCTTGGAGTTGCAACTTTCGACGGGGTGCTCATGACGGACGTAAAGGACAAAGCAGCAAAAACAGTAACACGCTGTCTGGTATCGGCAGCGGTGCTTTTGATTTTATGCGTGCCAGCCATGGCTGCGGGCCGCCTGACCGTGTTTGTAAGCATCACGCCCCAGAAATACTTTATAAAACAGGTGGGCCACGGTCTTGTGGATGTCAAGGTCATGGTTCCGCCAGGCGCCAATCCTGCCACCTACGAACCAAGGCCGGGCCAGATGACCGCCCTGTCTGCGGCCAGGCTATACTTTGCGATAGGCGTTCCTTTTGAACGGGCGTGGCTTGACAGGATCGCAGCGGCAAACCCGAAGATGACAATCATTCATACCGATAAAAACATTAAAAAACGGTGTATGACATCCGGACCGGTTGAAATCGTCAAGAGGCAGGATGGAAACTGCCAAAACGGCTACGATCCCCATATATGGCTCTCCCCACCGTTGGTGAAAAAGCAGGTGTCAACAGTAATAGCGGCTCTGAAAAATGCTGATCCGGTCAATGCTCATGCTTACACAAAAAACGGCAAGGAGTTTATGGATCGTATAGATGCTCTTGACAGGGAGCTTCGGGCGCTTTTCGATGACGCGGCCGGATCATGCTTTATGGTGTTCCATCCCTGCTGGGGTTACTTTGCTGATGCTTACGGGTTGACCCAGGTGCCTGTACAGGCCGAGGGTAAGGAACCCAAACCGGCCCGGATGAAAGAGCTGATCGATTATGCAAAAAAAACCGGCCTTCGTGTCATACTGGTGCAGCCGCAGTTCTCATCGAAAAGCGCGAGGGCAATAGCAGACGCAATAGGCGGAAAAATCGCTGTGGCTGACCCGCTTGCGGAAAACTGGCTGGAAAACCTTTACAACATATCGAAAATTATAAAAACGGCATCAGCAAAATGTCCCCGGTTATAGAGCTAAATGATGTTTCGTTTTCATACGGAGGTCCTCCTGTTCTCCATGATATAACATTTTCCGTGGAGGCAGGGGAATTCGTGGCGCTTATAGGGCCAAACGGCGGGGGCAAAACCACGCTGTTGAAGCTGATGCTGGGACTGCTCAAACCCAGCCGCGGCACTGTCAGGGTATTCGGCCGGCACCCAAAGAAAGCGAGGCAACATATCGGGTATGTGCCGCAGGACATTCATCTTAATCTGAACTTTCCCATAAGCGCACTGGAAGTGGTGTTGATGGGTATGATACGGCCCCGGAAACGATGGATAGGGCATCCCGAAAACCACAGGCAGATAGCGTTGTCGGCTCTTGGCAGAATGGGAGTGGCTGAATATGCCGGCATCCGCATAGGTGATCTTTCAGGTGGAGAACGGCAGCGTGTTTTCATAGCCAGGGCGCTTGTCACAAGGCCGAAGCTCCTGCTGCTTGATGAACCAACGGCAAGCATAGACACAAAGGGGCAGACCGACTTTTTTGACCTGCTTTCCGAGCTCAACCGGGAGATAACCATAGTGGTTGTGAGCCACGATCTTTTGGCTATCTCAAACCATGTAAAATCGGTGGCATGCGTAAACCGCGCTCTTCACTACCATCGCCAGGACGAGCTTTCCGGAAAAATAACCGAGGCTCCATGTCCCTGCACCGTGGAGGAGCTTTGCCCGGTGGGCATGGTAACCCGCGGAACTGTTCTGCCTGCTGTCAATAAAAGGAAAAATTAAAAATACGATGGATATACTTCATTACCCGTTCATGCAGCATGCCATTACCGCGGGCCTTATAGCCAGCATACTGTGCGGAATAATGGGCTCGCTGGTGGTGGTAAACCGTATAGTTTTTCTCTCCGGCGGCATAGCCCACGCATCCTATGGAGGGATAGGACTTGCCCTGTTTTTGGGCATGCCCTACCTTGCCGGGGCTGCAGGTTTCGCGCTTGTTTCTGCAATTCTGATGGCCATCGTAACCATGAAGGCAAGGCACAGGGCAGATGCCATAATAGGCGTGATGTGGGCTATCGGCATGGCAACCGGGGTGATTTTAACAGACCTGACTCCCGGCTACAACGTGGACCTTATGAGTTACCTGTTCGGGAACGTACTGACAGTACCGGAATCGGACCTGTGGATCATGGGCGGTATGGGGGTGCTGGTAACACTGACGGTAATTTTCTTTTACAACGAGTTTCTCGCACTCTCCTACGACCAGGAGTTTGCAAGGATAAGGGGGGTTCCCGTCGGCCCCCTTTACCTGCTTATGATCGGAATGCTGGCGGTGTCGATAGTCATGGTAATACAGGTGGTTGGGCTCATACTGGTAATAGCGCTTCTTACGATCCCGCCGTTTATAATGGAAAAACGTGCCAAATCCCTTCTGCACATGATGGTGGGGGCAAGCCTGCTTGGCGCCTTTTTCACATTGACGGGACTGGCGCTCTCCTGTGCCTTTAACCTGACCTCAGGGGCATCTATAGTACTGGTAGCCGGGATCTTTTTCTTTCTTTCACTGCTGACAGAAAAAATAAACGATGCCAGGGCAAAGCGGGTTTAATCCCGGTCCAGCCATAAATCATTGTTCTTTTTTCACAACAACCGTGTGATACCGTTTTTTGCCGGCCCGCAGCACTATCTTTTCATCCTTGATATCACTTGCGGTAACGATGTATTCGTCAGACTTCACACGCTCTTCGTTTATGTATGCCCCCCCCTGCTTTATAAGCCTCCTGGCCTGGCCCTTGCTGCCGGCAAGCCCGACCGAGTGAAACAGTACAAAAGCCGGGATTCCGGCCTCAATATCAGACAGCGGGATATCGGATACCGGGCCTCCCAATGCAGGTGCGGCTTCTGTCCCTGAACTCCTTGGAATGGTGCTGGACGGCAGCAGCTCGCCTGGTATCTGCCTTTTCCCGAAATTTGCGGCAGCCTCATCAAAGGCCCTTACCGCGTTCTCCCGGCCATGGGCGAGACTTGTGGCCTCAAACGCCAGGACAGCCTTTGCGCTGTTCAACTGTGCGCCTTCGAGTTTTTCCACCTCCCGGATCTCATCTGTGGGTAAAAAAGTAAACAATGCCAAAAACCGCGCCACATCACCATCATCGGTATTAATCCAGTACTGGTAGTAATCGTAAGGGCTGGTACGTGATGGATCAAGCCATACCGCGCCTGCGGCGGTTTTCCCCATTTTGGCGCCGCTGCTCGTGGTTATGAGCGGAAAGGTAATCCCATAAACCTGCCGGTTCAGGACACGCCTTACCAGGTCTATTCCGGCAACTATATTGCCCCATTGATCACTCCCGCCCATCTGGAGAACACAGTCATGTTCATCGCAGAGTTTTAAAAAATCGTATGCCTGAAGGAGCATGTAGTTAAACTCTATGAAACTTAGCCCCTCCTCCGACTCCAGCCGCATCCGGTAGCTCTCTGCCTTGATCATGCGGTTTACACTGAAATGCCGGCCTATTTCTCTTAAAAAAGGAATATATTCAAGGCCTGTGAGCCATTCGGCATTGTTTAACAGAAGCGCTTTTCTGCCTGTAAAATCCATGAAACGCTCAAGCTGGGAGCCTATGCCTTTTGCGTTTTTTTCAACTTCTTCGGCCGTGATGAGTTTACGCATCTCGGTTTTACCGCTCGGATCCCCCACCAGTCCTGTCCCGCCGCCTATCAGCGCAATCGGCCTGTGACCGTTTCTCTGCATGTGAGCCAGCGCCATTATAGGAACCAGGCTTCCCACGTGCAGGCTTGGCGCGGTTGGATCAAACCCGGTATAGCATGTGACAGAGGAAGATTCCAAAAGCTCCCTCACCTCTCTGTCGTGGGTTACCGCCTCGATAAACCCCCTCTCCTCAAGTATATCAAGCACGCTCATCAGAAAAAAAACCCTCCGGGCTTATTTGTTTGCATACTCCACCGCCCTTGTTTCCCGTATCACCGTCACCTTGATCTGCCCCGGGAATACGAGGGTCTCCTCTATCTTCTTTGCAATATCCCGGCTGAGGAGAACCGCATCCTCGTCCGACATTACCTCTCCTTCCACCATTACCCTGAGTTCCCTGCCGGCCTGGATCGCATAGGCCGTGGAAACCCCCTTAAAGGAGTTGGCAATCTTTTCCAGATCTTCGAGCCGCTTTATGTAGTTTTCAAGAAGCTCCTTTCTTGCACCGGGCCGTGCACCTGAAAGCGCATCAGCGGCCTGCACCAGAAGATCATAAACCGATTCAGGCTCCACGTCCTCGTGGTGCGCCGCTATTGCATGGGCGACTTCCGACGACTCCCCGTATTTTAAGGCAACGTTCGAGCCTATCAGCGCGTGCGGCCCCTCGACCTCGTGATCGATCGCCTTTCCTATATCGTGAAGCAGCCCCATCCGCTTGGCCTTCTTCTGGTCAAGCCCGAGCTCGGCAGCCATTATGCCGCACAAAAAACCGACCTCTATGGAGTGCTGCAGCACGTTCTGGGTATAACTTGTTCTGAACTTGAGGCTTCCCAGTATCCTGATAAGCTCGGGGTTGATCCCGTGCACGCCAACGTCGAATGCTGCCTGTTCCCCGGCCTCTCTTATGGTCGTTTCCACCTCGGCTTCGACCTTTTTCACAACATCCTCAATCCTGGCCGGGTGTATGCGGCCATCGGCTATCAACCTCTGGATCGCTATACGCGCCACCTCGCGTCTGACCGGATTGAACCCGGATAGAATGACAGCCTCCGGAGTATCATCAATAATAAGATCGATACCAGTAGCAGCCTCGAGCGCCCTGATATTCCGGCCCTCCCTGCCTATGATCCTGCCCTTCATCTCATCGCCGGGAAGTTCAACAACCGACACCGTCTTTTCAGCCACATAATCAGCGGCATAGCGGTGAATGGCGGTGGCTATGATCTTCTGTGCCTTTTTAGCGGCTTCTTCCTCAGCTTCTGTAAGGATCTTCTTGACAGTCTTTGCCCCATCCTGCCTGGCCTCTTCCTCCATTGACCTTAACAGAATCTCCTTTGCCTGGGCTGCGGTAAGGCCCGACACCACTTCAAGCTGCCTTTTCTGCTCTTCAAGCAGCCTGTCGCACTCCTTCTCCTTTTCAGCCAGGGATTCCTCCCTTTTCCTGAAATCCCTTTCTCTTTTTGAAAGTTCCTGCTCCCTTTTTTCCAGCTGATCATACTTCCTGTCGAGGTTCTCCTCCTTGGAGATCAGCCTCTGTTCCTGTTTTTTAAGCTCTTTTCTGGCCTCAACCGTTTCAGCGTCGAAGTTGCTTTTCATTTCGAAAAGCCTGTCCTTGGCCTCGAGCTTGGCCTCCTTTAAAAGGTTTTCTGCCCTCAGCCTGGCGTCCTCTATTATACGCCGGCTCTCGTTCCTTGCGGCATCAACCTTTTTTGCGAACAACCAATGCTGCATTCCATATGCCAGGCAAAACCCGACGACGACACCAGCCGCCGAAGCGATTATATAATATATATTCATCCGCATTACTCCCCCGCCCTTTAAAAAAGGGCGACAACTTAAACAACGACAAACAGCGACAAAACAGTCGCTTGCTAAAAACGGCTACAAAACAAGTTTAAAAAACATGGTTGGAGCAAAACGTGGGGAAGAAAAGAAGAGAGGGTCTGTCTGGCACAAAACGCCGGCAAAAGAGATAATCCCCCTGCCTGTACCGTGTTGATAGGTCTTTGACCTGGAATTAACAACGTGGGCGCCATATGATCCTTTTAGGCTTTTCCGTCAATGCGGAACATGCGCACCAGGATCAGGAACGGCTCCCTTCCTGTTGTAGTTGGGACAAAGAGCTTCATTCAATCACTTGCACGGCAGGGGGCAAAACCCCGACGGACCAGGTATCCCGGCCAGATGCCTTTTCAAAAGCAGGAAAAAAAGGAGTGCCACTACTGCAAACGGGCGTCCATAGCCCGTATTAAAGACTGCGAACGGGTTAACACCTCCTTTAAAAACTTATTATGGACATTACGCAACCCGATAAATTCATTCGCAATATTCAACGCAGCCTGGGTAAGCATGGCAAACGACTTTTTATTAACAAACGGCTCATTCCCGGTCTTTACAATTGCGTCTATCTCCTTTTCAAGCACCCGTGCGACCTCACACGCATCCACAACATTCTCATCAGCTTCAAATGTATAACTTTTGCCAAAAAGTTCGATAGTTATATGCTCACCCAACAGGACATCCTTCTCTTCACTGCGAAAAACAGTTAACCTTCTTCCATCCTCGCGTCGTTATCCAACACCATAAAATTGTTTATTTTCTCAAGCAGGGCATCAACCCTGGCCCGCACCAGCTCCTTTTCTTCGGCAAGCTTCCGCGCGGCCTCGGTTTTATCACCCACTTCCTGTTCCAACTCCCTTATACGGGTCTCAAGCAGTGTTTTCTCTTTCTCAAGAGCTTCTATCTTCTCGAACAGCTGGTTTACCCGCTTTTCAATCTCATCAAACAGCAAAAGCGCAGCATCTGTATTTATCTCATTCATACCGTATACCTTGTCATGACATTATTCCAACATGGCTTGAAAGTCAAGATGTTTTGCCCAGGTGCGCGTCACGCATGCTCTGCTCGGCACGCGCAAGATCGGAAACGCTGTTTATCCCTATAACCTCGTCGGCATCCTTTATAGCCACCATACCCACACGCCTGGCATTTGTGTTGGCCACCTTGACAATATCGGTAAGATAGATCTCGTTCTGGGCATTGTCAGGGGCTATTCCACCCAGCGCACACTCCAAAAACGACTTTTTTATGCAATACGTCCCGGCGTTTACCGTGTTAATCGATTTCTCATCACGCGATGCGTCAGCCTCCTCGACAATCCTTGCGACATTGCCGGATGCATCCGTGACAATCCTTCCATAACCTGTCGGGTTGTCAAGAACAACCGACAAAAGAGTTACATCATTATCAAATTCGCGGTGGCTGTCCACAAGGTTTGCTATTGTTTGGGGAGTTATAAAGGGAACATCGCCACACATTATCACCACGTCCCTGGCATCTGCCGGCAGTCTGCCAAGCGCACACTGAGCAGCATGGCCTGTTCCAAGCTGTTTGTCCTGATAGGCAAACAAGACTTTCCCGTGCTTTAATGCCTCCATACGCACCGCATCGGCCTGGCACCCCACCACTACCACTATTTTCTCATCTGCGACAACGCCCGATGCAGCAGCAAGCACATATCGTATCATGGGCCTGCCGCAAATCTCGTGGAGTACCTTGGCCTTGTCAGACCGCATCCTGGTCCCAAGGCCAGCGGCCAGTATAACAACTGAAACATATGAGCGTTCGGTATCCATAAGTAAAGCGCCCCTCATCTGTCAGACACATCAGGACAACAACAGTTTTCAGCCTGACCAAACAAAAAAGGCACGCCCTCAAAACGGAAATGCCCTTTTATAAATTTTAAAAACAGTTATGTTCAGACAGCCGAAGCCTGTCATGCATTTGCGACGCGTATACGTTGCAGGGCTCTGGCAAGAGCAGCCTTTGCCCTTGCAACGTCAACATTCTCCTCTTCTCCTGCGAGACGTTTTTCGGCTCTCTCCCTGGCTGCTTCCGCCCGCTTGACATCTATTTCCTCTTTGCGCTCGGCCGCTTCCGCCAACACGGTAACCCTGTCGGGCAGAACCTCGGCGAAACCGTCACTTACAAAAAGGAACTTCTCGTTTCCACCTGCATCTTTATAATGAAGAGGTCCCGGTTTAAGAGATGTCAGAAAAGGCGTATGCTCAACAAGCACGCCAAACTCTCCCAACGTGCCTGACGCCATGACTATCTGGGCATCCTCGCTGACAACGATCTTTTCCGGGGTAACCACCTCAAGCTTCAAGTTTCCAGCCATTTTCCATCCCTTTTATTAAAACTTTTTATTCTTTGGCCTTGGCAACCGCTTCCTCGATGCTGCCCACCATGTAGAAAGCAGATTCGGGAAGATCGTCATGCTTACCTTCACAGATCTCCTTGAAACTTCTGACCGTGTCTTCTATCTTCACGTATGTGCCCGGCTTTCCGGTGAAGGCCTCAGCAACATGGAACGGCTGGGACAGGAAACGCTGTATCTTCCTTGCTCTTTCCACCGTAATTTTGTCCTCGTCGGAAAGTTCGTCCATACCGAGAATAGCGATAATATCCTGCAGCTCCTTGTATTTCTGAAGTATCTGCTGAACCTCGCGCGCAACCCGGTAGTGTTCCTCTCCTATATAGGCGGCATCGAGAATCCTGGATGTGGAGTCAAGAGGGTCGACCGACGGATAAATACCCAGCTCTGCAATCTGGCGGGAAAGAACAACGGTACCGTCCAGATGGGCGAACGTTGTCGCAGGTGCGGGGTCTGTAAGGTCGTCTGCCGGCACATAAACACACTGTACCGCGGTAATGGACCCCTTGTCCGTTGATGTAATACGCTCCTGAAGTGCACCAAGGTCAACTGCCAGCGTCGGCTGGTAACCGACCGCAGACGGGATACGGCCAAGCAGAGCAGAAACTTCAGCTCCCGCCTGTGTGAACCGGAATATATTGTCAATAAATATCAGAACGTCCTGACCTTCCACGTCGCGGAAATACTCAGCGCATGTCAAGGCCGAAAGAGCAACCCTTGCCCTTGCACCCGGGGGCTCGGTCATCTGGCCATATACAAGCGCTGCCTTTGGCAAAACACCGGAATCCTTCATCTCGTGGTAAAGGTCGTTGCCTTCACGTGTACGCTCACCAACACCGGCAAACACCGAAATACCGCCATGCTGCATGGCGATGTTGTTTACCATCTCCATCATGATAACGGTCTTGCCGACGCCGGCACCCCCAAACAGACCCATCTTGCCGCCCCTGGGAAATGGAACAAGCAGGTCTATGACCTTGATACCGGTTTCAAGAACGTTAACGCTGGTATCCTGCTCGGTAAACGCCGGAGCCGGCCTGTGTATCGGCATCGTTTTTTCAAGGCTTATAGGGCCAAGGCCGTCAACAGGTCTTCCCACAACGTTGAGAACACGGCCAAGGGAAGCCTCGCCCACCGGCATCTTGATCGGTTCACCAGTGTCTTTAACCGGCATGCCGCGCACCAGGCCGTCTGTAACATCCATAGCAACCGTGCGGACCACGTTGTCGCCGAGGTGCTGGGCAACCTCCACCACCAGGTTATCCGCCTCATCGCTGATGGCAGGGTTTGAAATCAACAGCGCCGACAAAATCGCGGGCAGCTTGCCAGGTTCGAACTCCACGTCAACGACAGGTCCCATGACCTGCACTATCCTTCCGATATTCTCGCTCATTTATATACCTCCTGTAATATAAACTTTTTTTCGTTAACCCTTAAGAGCCTCGGCGCCACCCACGATATCCATAAGCTCCGCCGTGATGGCGGCCTGCCTGGCTTTGTTGAACAGCAGGGTGAGCTCATCTATCATGTCGCTGCATGCCTTGGAAGCGTTGTCCATGGCCAGCATGCGCGCAGCGTGTTCGCTGGTTGATGTCTCCAGAAGCGCCTTGTAGATCTGTATGGAAATATTTTTCGGGAGCATGGCCTCCAAAATCTCTTCGGCCGACGGCTCGCAGATATGCTCCGCCATGAAAGCCCCTCCTTTTTGCACGTCTGTTTTCTCAACAGCGATCGGGGGAATAGGCAACAGCTGCTTCATGGCAGCGACCTGCTTTGAAACGCTCTGGAACCGGCTGTAGACTATCTGAACCTCATCATACCTGCCATCCAGAAATCCCTTTATCAACTCCCTTGCGGACGATACGGCCACATTGAACCCGAACCTCCCGCCGACCACTCCGATATATTCTCCGGTTATTTCGCAGGGAGTCTTTTTGCACCAGTCCCTTCCTTTTTTACCGAAATTTGTGAAAGAGACCTCAACCCCTTTTTCCCTGCATTGTTCCATGTACTCCTCGGCGACACGGATAAGGTGCGCATTAAACCCGCCGCACAATCCTCTATCAGATGTAAAGAGTACTATAACCAGAAGAGGGCTTGAATCCTCACCCGCCTTTGCCGCAAGACTGCCAAGAACCTCCGCGAACTTGTCAGCGTACGGCCGGAAAGCCTCCATACTCATCTGAGCGCCGCGCAGCTTTGATGTGGCAACCATGTTCATGGCCTTGGTTATCTTCTTGGTCTGCTTGACGCCTCTTATTTTAAGTTGAACCTCTTTTAGCGATGGCATATTTCACTACCCTTATTTTAAAAAGCAAGATTTACATGCTGTGCCTCTATATGGTCTCCTTGAACTGCTTGCCATATTCATCCAGAGCTTTTCCAAGGGCCTGCTTCAGTTCGTCCGTGAACTCCTGCTTCTCTTTGAGCTCGGAAAAGATCTGCGGATACTTGTCCTCGATAAATGGATAAAGGCCTGCCTCGTAAGCTGTAATCGAATCCAGAGGCAGTTCGTCAAGGTAACCGTTTGTTCCAGCATATAAAATCACAACCTGCTTTTCCATGGAAAGCGGCCGATACTGAGGCTGCTTCAAAATCTCGACAAGCCTGGCGCCCCGTGTCAGCTGTTTCTGAGTCGCCTCGTCAAGATCGCTTCCAAATGCAGCAAATGCTTCGAGTTCACGGTACTGGGCCATATCCAGCCTCAGCGTACCGGCAACCTGCTTCATCGCCTTCACCTGTGCCGCGCCGCCGACACGGGAAACCGAAAGACCGACGTTGATTGCCGGACGCACGCCCGCGAAAAACAGGTCGGGTTCAAGATATATCTGCCCATCCGTAATAGAAATAACGTTGGTGGGGATAAAGGCGGACACGTCGCCAGCCTGGGTTTCGATTATGGGCAAAGCAGTAAGTGAGCCGGCACCCAGTTCATCATTGAGCTTGGCTGCACGTTCAAGAAGCCTTGAATGGTTGTAGAAGATATCTCCAGGGTAAGCCTCGCGCCCGGGGGGACGTCTCAGAAGCAGCGAAACCTGGCGGTAGGCGGCAGCCTGCTTTGAAAGGTCGTCATAAATAATGAGTGCGTGCTTGCCGTTGTCCCGGAAATATTCTCCCATGGAGCAGCCGGCATATGGCGCAAGGTACTGCAGAGCGGCCGGGTCGCTTGCGCATGCGGATACGATTGTCGTGTATTCCATGGCGCCATGCTTTTCAAGTACCGCCGCAACCTGTGCCACAGACGACTTTTTCTGCCCGCAAGCCACGTAGATACAGTATATGTCCGTATCTTTCTGTGCCAGTATGGCATCTATAGCGATCGCAGTTTTACCTATCTGGCGGTCGCCTATGATAAGCTCGCGCTGGCCCCTTCCAACGGGGGTCATTGCGTCAATGGCCTTAAGGCCTGTGTAACAGGGCTCATGCACGCTTTTCCTGGCAATAACGCCGGGCGCAACGACCTCTATTCGCCTTGTCTCCGTTGCATTGATAGGGCCCTTGCCGTCAATCGGAGCGCCGGTGGTATCCACGACGCGGCCCAGCACCGCCTCTCCAACCGGAACCTCGGCGATCCTGCCGGTCCGCTTGACAATGTCACCCTCCTTGATGTGAGTGTCATCACCCATAATGGCGATACCGACATTGTCCTCTTCCAGGTTGAGGGTAAGCCCCAGGATGCCGCCGGGGAACTCGACCAGCTCCATGGCCATTACCTTTTCAAGGCCATAAACCCTGGCGATTCCATCGCCCACGGAAAGAACGACACCCGTCTCACTCAACTCGACTTTTTTGTCGAAACCCCTGATCTGTTCCTTGATAACCTCACTGATCTCTTCTGCTCTTATTTCCATTAGACTCTCTCACCCTTTTTTAAAGATTCTTTCATGCTTAATAACTGGGTCCTTATACTGCCGTCCAGTATCATGTCCCCTACCTTTGTTATAATACCTCCTATCAGTGAAGGATCCTGATCTATGCTAAGGACAACTTTCTTGCCTGTCATTTTTGAAAGGGCCGCCCGAATCTTCTCCACCACATCATCAGACAGATCACTGGCCGAGATAACATCGGCACGGACTATGCCGTCAAGTTCATCAACGAGCTTACCGTAAACCTCGTTTATACCCCTTATATGGCCCATACGCCTTTTTTTGAAAAGCAGTTTCAGAAACGACTTGACGACATCGGAAACGCCCATTGCATCTATAACCGCTTCAAGGCTCCTTAGACGATCCTCCTCCGGATAAAGCGGATTTGAAATCACGTTCTCGAACTCCTGCTCTGTGTCCAAAACACTAACAAAAGAGCCAAGTTCATCCCTGTACTTCCATGCGTTTCCATCCTCCTTGCCAATCAGGATCAACGCCTTGGCATATCGCCTTTCAATAACGTAACTTTTCACTATAACACCACCTTCTCCAAGTATTCGTCAACCAGCCTGCCCTGATCATCAAGAGTAATCTTCTCCCTGACCAGGTCCTCTGCCCTGGCAAGAGCCTTCTCAAATATCTCGACACGAAGCTTCTGCTTGGCGGACTCGAATTCGTTTTCAATATTCCGCTTTGCCTGTTCCTCTATCTTGGCAGCAGCAGCCTTGGCACTCTCGATTATCCGGGCCTTTGCAGCCTCGCCCTGACGCCTGTAATCGGCAATGATCTCTTCAGCCTCCTTATCCAGGGCCGCGAGCCTCTCCTTATACGCCTCCAATTCCTTCCTGGCCTCTTCCTTCCTGGCCTCCAAAGTCTCAAGTTCCTGCCGGATAGTTGCAATTCTGCTGTTTAAACCGTTTGCGACCGGCTTGCGAAGCAGAAAGAAAAGCGCACATGCCAATACCGCAAAGTTAACCACCCTGAAGGTATCTGTCTTGGCCCATCCCTTTGCTTCGGCATGGGAAGCATGTTCGGAAGATGCCAGTGCAACCCCCGCACACGCAACAAACATAAACAGCACCAGCAGCAACACAGCCGCCTTTTTCCTTATCGAAGACAACATCATGCGACATCCCTCCCAAGAATCTTACTGCCTATCTGTGCGGCGAATTCATCGATCTCCTTTTGAAGTTCCCCTGCAACCTTTTCAACGTCCCCGGCGATCTTCTCTCTTGTTTCAGCAAGGGTTTTCTGTGACTGCTGGTAGATACTTTCGATGAGCTTTTTCTCTTCGGCAGTTGCCTCTTCAATCAGAGAATTCTTCTCTTTCAGGCCTTCCTCCCTTGCCCTTCTCATACCCTCGGCAATTGCGTTTTCCTTTTCGGCTACATCCCGCTTGAATGTATCAATATTGTGTTTAAAATCTTCCATCCTCTCCTTGCGACGGGCTATCACATTCCGAATAGGTCTGTAGAGAATAAAATTCAATATGGCCACAAGCAATAAAAAATTGACAATCTGCCATATTGTCGAGGAATCAGGAAGCACCGTGATTCCACCGGCCGCGGAAACCTGCCCGGCAAAAAGAAAAAGGCCACACACCGCTGTTGCGAACGCCTCAAATGTCCTGGCACAAAACCTCATGAAAACCTCCCGATAAAAATACAAGGCCCTGTCAGCAAAATTTCACATATACCGCTATGGCACACGTGTATGGTAAAATTAAACTTTACCTTTTAACACAAGCTGATTAAAAGTCAAAGACTTTTTGAGAAAATTTTATCTGCCATTTGCCTTATGAACTTATCCGGATCAGCCTTGGGTTTATCCAGCCGGCCTTGCGCCAACCAAAACAGCAGTATCTTTTCCCGCGGGCCTTCCTGCAGCGTCATCTTTCTGTTTCATAACGCAGTTCCCGTTAAACTTCACACCAGCGTCTATGGAAATTACAGGTGCATGGATATCACCATCGATAACGGCGGGAGGATAGACCTCTATTCTCGAACCGGCGACTATGGTCCCGGTTACCATGCCCCTGACAACAGCAACCGCCACATCTATGTCACCATCTATAGCAGCTTTTTCTCCAACGATGAGTGTGCCGTCATGGCTGGATATTTTTCCCTTGACCCTGCCGTCTACCCGTATCGTGCCTTCGAAGCTGACTATACCGTCGACAGAAGCTCCCCGGCCGAGAAACGTCGTTATACCATCGGTCTCCTTTACCGCCTTTCCCATGTCCAAACCTCCAAAAAAATAAACAAGAAACCAAAAGGTGCTGTATCATATTCCATTACCGGTTTTATTCAACCCCTGATCTTCTCATGCTGATATTCAGCAACAACGCAATGCCTATCATGAAAGTGATAACCGATGAGCCTCCATAGCTTATCAGTGGCAAGGGCACCCCTACCACGGGAAGCAGGCCCATGACCATTCCAACGTTGACAGCGACATGCCAAAAAACTATGGATGTAATTCCCACCGACATGATTATGCCGAAATTGTCCCTGCACTGGTATCCTATGCTAAGGCCCCAGATGATGATAAGCAGGTATAGTACAAGGACAACGATACTCCCCACAAACCCCCACTCTTCAGCCATTACGGAAAAGACAAAATCGGTATACTGCTCGGGAAGGAAAGAGAGCGCGTTCTGCGTCCCCTGCATAAACCCCTTTCCGAAAATCATGCCGGACCCGATCGCGATCTTCGACTGGATTATATGATACCCTGCCCCGAGAGGATCACGCTCGGGGTTTAAAAAGGTCAATATCCTCTCTTTCTGATACCCCTTCAGAAAGAAAAACCATCCCGCAGCCGCCAATATGGCCGACATGCAGGCCAGTGTATAGAGGGCTCTCTTTTCTATCTTCATAAAAACCGTAACAGAGGCGGCTACCAGTGCTATCATAAGGGCTGTGCCAAGATCCGGCTGCTTCACGACAAGCAGAAACGGAACCGCGGTAAGCAGTATGGGGACTATAATCTTTTTAATGCCGAGGCCTTCCATGTCTGCATGTTTGTTGTAATACCTGGCCAAAATGAGGACAACAGCGATCTTTGCCAGTTCGGATGGCTGCATGGCAACCGGACCGAGGGAGAGCCATCTTCTTGCCCCTCCGGCTGACTTTCCCCACAGCAGAACGCAAACAAGAAGGGCTATGCTAACAGCATAAATTGCGACCGCCCATCCTTCCAGTTTCTTGTAGTTAAAAAACGGGGAAGTGCAGGCTATTGCAAGCCCGATCAGAATCCATGTCGCCTGCTTGATGCACAACATCCTCTGAAGATAAACAGGTTCCGATGCAGCAGCACTGTAAAGAACCGTCACGCCAATGACGCCGAGTGCAACAACCGGCAGCAGTAATCCCCAGTCAAGTTTTTTCTTTTGCCATACATCACCCATCATAGCCTCCGGTTCTACCCGCCGTTTTCAAGGTAAGCTTCCATAATTTTCCTGGCAATAGGCGCGGCAGCCGAGGATCCGTGCCCGCCATGTTCAACTACCACAGCCACCGCGATCCTGGGAGCATCGGAAGGGGCGTACCCCACAAACCAGGAGTGAGGACGAATCACATCCTTTCTGCTTCCATCATCGTCAGACTCCCGGGGGCTTGCCACGACCTGGGCCGTCCCGGTTTTCCCGCTTATATCCATCTTCCTGCTGTGAGCGGAATACCATGCTGTCCCCTTGCGATCGTTCACCGCTTTCCACATCCCCTCCCGCACGATATCAAGCGCTTCGGGACTTGCCGGAAGCACACCCGTCCCCACAGATTTTCCCCTCTTTAAAATCACCCCTTCGGGAGTTTCAATAAGCTTCAGGATAACCGGGCGTTTAAGTACGCCGCCATTGGCCACAGCGGCGGTAAGCACCGCCATCTGGATGGGTGTGACAAGGGTATAACTCTGACCAATGGCCACTGAAAGGGTTTCTCCGCCCTGCCACTTTGTTCCTATACGTTCCAGCTTCCACCTGTTGGTCGGTACCAGTCCGTCATCCTCCGAGGGGAGAGCTATGCCGGTAGGCTTCCCAAGCCCGCATCCCCTGGCGTACCAGGCAAGCCTTTCAACGCCTATTTTCTGGCCTGCCTGATAAAAGAAAACATCACACGACTGGGCAAGGGCGTCAACAACGCTGACACTGCCATGTCCTCCGGCTCTCCAGCAACGGAAAACACGGTTTCCGTATTTGTAGTATCCCGGGCAGAAAAAGGCTGTATCACGGTCTATAACCCCCTCGTCCATAGCCGCAATGGCTGTTACAATCTTGTAAACGGAGCCGGGAGGATATTCCGCCTGTATAGCCTTGTTCTCCAAAGGATTCCTTGGATCTTTGACAAGATCATGCCACTGCCCGGCTGACATCCCGTTCACGAATGCATTCTGCGAAAAAGACGGGCTACTGACCATGGCCAGGACCTCCCCGCTGCGAGGGTCAATGGCCACGGCCGCACCTGAAAGCCCCTTGAAAAGAGCCTCGGCCCTCTGCTGCAATCCGAAATCTATTGTAAGGTAAACATGATTTCCGGATTCAGCCTCCACGGTTTTTAATACCCTTACAACCTTTCCGCTGGCGTTAACTTCAACCTGCCGCCCGCCATACTTCCCCTGCAGAAACGGTTCATACAACTTTTCAGCCCCGTACTTGCCAACGTAACTTTCCGGTTCATACCCCCTGTAAGCAGGGCTTTGCAGCTCGGCACGGCTTATAATACCTGCATAGCCGACAATGTGGGCAGCCTTTCCGTCAAAAAGATAATAACGCCTGGGTCTTACCTTTATAACAACCCCTGGAAGATCAAAATTGTGGGACTCAGCAAGGGCAAGAACATCCCTGCCAACATCCCCTGCAATCAGCACCGGGGCATAGGGGTTTGATGTCCTGTTTTTGACAAAATTCCTTTTAAGCTTTTCTCTCGGAATCCCGGTAAGGGAAGACACCTTCAAGATCGTTTGATCTGCATTTTTGGCATCCTTGGGGATAAGGCACAGATCAAAGGAAGGCCGGTTGTCTGCTATACATACACCGTTACGGTCAAATATAAGGCCCCTGGGAGGAGCGATGCTTTGAAGCCGGATACAGTTGTTCTGGGAAAGCCGCCTGTACTTTTCTCCCCGTACAACCTGCAAAAAAAAGAGTCTTGCAACAATAATGACAAAAACAGCAAAAACGCAGACAGAAACTACAACAAGCCGATGCTTGAACCAGTCGAAATCTATGGTCCTGTAGTAATCTTCCACCAATAATGCCTTCCACGCTCCGATGATTGGTTCCACCCGGCCATATGGTCAACGCGGCAGTAAAATAAAAGCGGGTAAACGTATATCAAACAACTTCGCCATGAGATGCCTCAAGTTTTTGAAATAGCCACTTGAAGAACATCACAAGCAAAGGCCCTGTCAATATGGCCGACAGAAGCTGCCTTGTGAGTACCGGGGTCACTTCGAACCCTCCCTGGCCGATCTTTCCCGCTATCTCCTCGGTTGCCCAGAAAAGGCCGTTTTCAAACAGCTCCCCCAGTCCGACGGCGGAAAGCTGAAACAGTATACTGTCCCCGTCAAAAAACCGGATGGCAAACCGGATACAAATCGTTATCCAGAGATAGGAAAGCGTATAAAGACCAAAAGCACCGCCGGACAGGGAATCCATCATAACCCCGGCAAAAATACCGGCAACAATGGGCTCTCCCACCGGCCTGAAAACAGCCAGGTAAACCAAAAACGGCAAAAAAACATCATAAAGACCGTTTAACGACAGAAAAACAGGATAAGCCGTGGACTGGGCAACAACAATCGCTATACACACAATTCCGTAAACAAAATAAAGCATTCAGTCTCCACAACACGGATGTTTCAGGAAATGTCAAGATCGGGTATACGTCTTTGAGGAGTTAAAATCACCAGGACCTCCTCCAGTTTTTCAAAATTCACATACGGCTCTATCTCAACCTCCTGGAAAATACCGGCGTTTCGCTTCACCACTGCCGAAACCCTTCCTATCCTGAGCCCCTTTGGAAAGACACCATCCAGCCCCGAAGTGATAATGGTATCACCGATCCTGACGTCATCCTTTCTCAATACATACAAAAAACCGCATCGGCCGGAAACACCGCCCTTTACAAGGCCCCTTGCCCTTGTGCGCTGGCACAGCCCGTCAACCGAGCTGTTAAGATCGATAATCAGCAGAACCTTGGAATAGAAACGTGACACGGCGATCACACGTCCCACTATACCATCTGCAACAGCTACCGGCATGTTGCGCTTCACACCATCTGCCGATCCTTTATCTATGATTATGGTCTTAAACCAGCCCGAAGAATCCCGTGCCACGACCTGGGCAGCAAACGTTCTAAGGGATGATGCCTCATGGAAACCCAACAGATTACGAAGACGGTTGTTTGCAAGCTCCAACTCCCTGCACCTGTTGTTCTCGAAAGCAGACCTGGAAAGTGCTCTTTTCAGCCGTTCATTTTCTTTTGCCACGGACACCAGGGAAAAGTAGTATCTCCAGACATCTCTTGCAAAACGGGCCGAACCTGTTACAAGATCATGGACAGGCGCCACGATAAATATGCCCAGCGCGCTGCCTCCTGCAGTATACCTGCCCTGCCGGCCGGTCAGGGCAAAAAAGATTAAAGTGGCGATCACCACTGCTGTAATGCCGGCGATAACAAAGGTTCGTCTTGAAAACATAAGGTGCGCTTTATCCGAAAAGATAAGCAGCCGTCCGCGCCGGACAGGCTATAGAATCATCACCTGTCTTAATATATCTATATTGTCCAGAGCCATGCCGGAACCAACGGCAACCGTGGTAAGAGGATTTTCCGCAACGGTTATCGGCAGGCCGCTCTCTTCCCTCAAAAGCCTGTCAAGATTTTTCAGCAACGCGCCTCCCCCGGTAAGCACTATACCGCGATCCACTATATCGGCGGCCAGTTCAGGAGGAGTCTGCTCCAACGCTATCTTCACCGTTTCAACTATGGCATCTATCTGCTCTGAGATGGCCAGTCGGATCTCCTCCGAATCGATGGCAAGAATCTTAGGGATCCCGGACACCAGATCACGTCCTTTGACCTCTATGGTCTCAAGATGATCCTCGTCGGGATAGGCGTTGCCTATGGTCATCTTTATAAGCTCGGCTGTCCGTTCACCGATCAGCAGGTTATACTTACGCTTTATATACTGGGTTATGGCCGCGTCCATCTTGTCTCCCGCGACACGGAGCGACCTGCTGTATACGATTCCTCCCAGTGATATAACCGCCACCTCGGTTGTTCCGCCCCCTATATCGACGACCATGTTGCAGGTAGGCTCAGCAATCGGAAGGCCAGCGCCTATAGCCGCTGCCATTGGCTCTTCAAGCAAAACGACCTCCCTGGCCCCGGCGCGTTCCGCCGATTCCTTGACTGCTCGTTTTTCAACCTCGGTTATGCCTGAAGGTACCGCAATGACTATTCTCGGCCGTATGAACTTGCGCCTGTTGTGCACCTTCTGTATGAAGTACCTTATCATGGCCTCGGCAACGGCAAAATCAGCGATAACACCGTCCTGAAGAGGCCGTATGGCCGTAATACTTCCGGGTGTCCTTCCAAGCATTCGCTTTGCCTCGGAACCGACAGCCCTGACACGGTTCTTAAGCCTTGCGTCTGTGTAAACCGCAACAACTGAAGGCTCGCTTAACACAACCCCCTTGCCCTTAACAAAAACAAGTGTATTGGCGGTGCCAAGATCTATGGCAAGATCGTTGGAAAACAAGCCCAAAACAGAGTTTGATAAAATATTCATAATCCCCTTTCCGGTAAAACGATTTAACGTGACAACAGCTGGCCCGAGCTTGCGTTTCAGACCTGACTGCCCGAGTATATTGCGTATTTTTACCAGCTATATAAAATCGATACAAGCAAAAAAATGCTCTGCCGACCAACCCGGAAGCAGGCGGCATACAGGCATACCCAACATGTTTTACCTCCGGTATCGCACGTCTCCGGATCAAATGCAAATCGGTAAACTCCAGGAAACGGCCGGCTTTCCCCAGGGTAAAAAGATCGGCGAAAATATTGCCTCATGCAGCAAGAATCTCTGACATCACGGCGTCATGAATCATCGGCCTGAACCTTTTTATGGCTTCGTTGCCTCGGTCCGGGTGAACCCGGTTGGTAAAAAGAAGAACGATAATGTCACGGTCGATATCGATCCAGCAGGAGGTGCCGGTAAACCCCAGGTGGCCCACGCTTCTTTTCGAAAACATTTTACCGGCGCTTGAACCGGACATTGCCGGAGTATCAAAACCGAATGTTCTGTCTGTACCGCACTGTTTCTCCATCATCTGCCGCACGCTTATTCTGGAAAGCACCCCCCCGTCCCTTTCCCCCTTATATATGGAGAGCAGTTCCACAAGGAACCCCAGCACGCAGGAAGTATTGCCAAACAGGCCGGCATGACCGTCGACCCCGCCGATCTCATAGGCGTTGTCATCATGCACCAAACCGGCAAGAACCTTGCCACGCCTTGGACAATCCTCGGTCGCGGCAAAACAGCGCCGGTCTGTACCGGAAGGCTCACCGCCCGTTCAACCACGAAGCGAAGCAGCATGTACCCCAGGTCACTGTAAACCACACGGCTGCCCGGACGGTATACCAGCGGTTCATCTTTCAACATGCGCAGCAAAGCACTGTTTCTCTGTCCTTCCGGAACCGCAGAAAGCTGCCGGAAATACTCCCTGTGCGCCGGAAGTCCTGATGTGTGGCACAGAAGCATGGATATGGCAATATCACTTTTCTCTGTTTCCCTGAACGCAGGCAAAACATCGCAAAGCAATGATGTTGCCGAAAGACGGCCCATGTCCACAAGTTTAAGAACCGCCGGAGCTGTGGCAAGGGGTTTGGTAAGGGAGGCCAGATCAAACACCGTACCGGTTGTAACAGGCGAATTGGACCTGATATCCGCAACACCATACGCACGATGAAAAACCACCTTGTCATGCGCCCACACGCAAAGGACGCCGCCGGGGAAAATACCGTCACGCACCCCCTGCTGCATTATCCTGTCAACATTCTCCATGTCTGTTTCAATCCCCTGGCAAGGCAAGAGCTGATTCATGATAATCAAGGGTCATATTATCGGCATCGAGCGTTGCCTCAATCCCGACAGGCAGGGTAAGATTAACCTTTCCATGGCCGACCGGTAAACCGGCGAGTACCGGGACACCCGGTGGAACATGCTCTGCAACTATCTCAAATACCGTCCTCCTGTCCCCGCAGCCTTCCAAAGAGCCAAGGGCCACACCAGCAACTCCGTCAAGGCACCCTGAAAAACGCAACTGCGAAAGCATCCGGTCTATCCTGTAAGGCGGCTCGTTCACCTCCTCAAGAAAAAGCAGACATCCTTTAAAATCAGGCTGCCATGGAGTTCCTGCCATCTGGCAAAGAGAGGCAAGGTTGCCGCCCCGCACAACTCCCCTCGCCCTGCCGGGGGTAATCGTAACACCATCGTCCGGCCTTATTGAAACCGGCGTTGCAGAGGTAATGGCCGCCAAAAGGGACTCCACACTCTGCCCGGCGTTATCTGCAAGCGATGTGACAACGGGTCCGTGGAACACCACGAGGCCGGAATGCTGGCACACTATGGAAAGCAGTGCGGATATATCGCTGAAACCAACCAGTATCTTTGGTTTGCCGGCATACAGGTCCACATCAAGCAACGGCGCAATGCGGATTGTGCCGAAACCGCCCCTTGCACAAATAATCGCCCTGACACCGTCATCGGAGAAGAGGCGGTTAAGTATCAAAGCCCTGTGCTCATCACTGCCGGCAAGATAACGTTTTGAAGCAAAGACGCCCTCCGGGACCTTGACCCGAAACCCCATATCCTCTATCACGGAAAGTCCCTTTCGGAACCTTTCCTCATCGAAACAACCGGCAGGGGCGGCAATACCGACAGTCTCCCCCGGAATAAGGGGAGCGGGTTTTATAACGATCTTTTTTCTTTGTCCCATCACTTTCAATCCGAATCACACCTGCACAAAACCTGTGGCAAGGCCATGCTCCCTGTTGCAGACCAAGGGGCCACATTGCCGGGAATCTCAAAAAAAGAGAATGCCTGTTTGAAACTATAACAGCACAACCTTATAAATAACAAGCAGTTGTTGAAAAACGGCTCTTTATTTCTTGACACATTCCCCAAAACCCAGATAATAGTCCTACTGCTTTTTGTCTATGCAATGGAAACGTCAAAAACGGATAATACAGGGAGTTTTTTACTATGAACCCGATTGCAGCCGAATTGAACGAAATCATAAGAGAGGCGAATCCCCACATTTTTGAAATGCTGTCTGACGTGGGTAAAAAGCTTTTTTTCCCAAAGGGAATACTAAGCCAGAGTGCCGAGGCAAAACAGAAAGCTCACGCGATAAACGCAACCATCGGCATTGCAAAAGAGAAGAGCCGAATAATGGGCCTGCCCTCGGTAACCGGCCTGGTTGCACCGCTTCCCCCCGAGGAATCCCTCACCTATGCCCCCTCGTTTGGCATACCGGAATTAAGAGAGGCCTGGCGCAATGAACTGTATGACAAAAACCCTTCTTTGTCCGGCCGTGATATAAGCCTCCCGGTTGTAACATGCGGCATTACCCACGCGATCAGCACGTTTGCCGATATCTGGACAAACCCTGGAGACACGGTGCTTCTGCCAGACATGTTCTGGGGAAACTACAACATGATACTGTCTGTCCGGAAAGGGGTTCGCCTAAGCCATTACAGGATATTCAACGAAAATGGAGGGTTCAACCTGGACGCCTTTGAGGCAAAAGCCAGGGAAGAGGCCGGGAACTCCGGCAAGCTTATCGTACTTCTCAACTTCCCCCACAACCCAACCGGCTACACGCTGACACGGGAAGAGGGGAAGGCGGCTGCCGGCATCCTGACAAAAATCGCTGCCGAAGGAACCAACGTTTTGGCTGTTTGCGATGACTCCTACTTTGGCCTTTTTTACGAAGATGACGTAATGACCGAATCGCTGTTCGCAAGACTGTGCGGGGCTGACAAGCGTCTTCTTGCCGTAAAGCTGGACGGCGCTACAAAGGAAAACTACGTCTGGGGGCTGAGAGTGGGATTTATCACTTACGGCTGTGTGGCAGAGAACAGGGATGACCTGTTTTCGGCCCTTGAGAAAAAAACCGCCGGCTGTGTCCGGGGCTCCATATCCAACGCTTCGCACCTTAGCCAGTCGATAGTGTTAAGATCGATAAAAAGCGACGGCTACAAAAAAGAGAAAGAGGAGAAACAAAACATACTAAAGGCAAGGGCCAACCGCGTGAAACAGGTATTAGGCTCCGGGAAATACGACGACGCGTGGGAGCCCTACCCGTTCAACTCCGGCTATTTCATGTGCCTTAAACTCAAAAACGTCAATGCTGAAAAGCTGCGTGTCCACCTCCTTGATAAGTACGGGGTCGGTCTGATATCCATGGGAGAAAACGACATACGCGTCGCCTTTTCCTGTATCGAAGAGGAGGATGTGGAAAAACTGTTCGACACGATATACCAGGGTGTCATGGATCTTACAGGACCGTAAGCCCTGCATCCCGGAAACCAGGCCCATAGATTTGGGCTTTTATCCGGCGATAAAATGGACCGTGCCTTCCGGCGGTTCACGGTTTACTGTGCGAAGCCAACCAAAAACAGGGGGGACCGGCAATGAAACGGCTTATCCTGCTGACAGCGGCTTTTGTTTTTTTATCTTTCATTCCCGCCAGCGCCGAGAACTACCTGTTAAACGGAGGCCAGGACTCGACCATACGCTACACCATGACACAGTCGGTCACACCCACTCCGGGTACGCTCAAGCTTTCGTTAAGCTACGTAAAACCACAGACATATTTATCCCCAACATACAAGCAGCAGGTGGAATCAGCCGATATCCGCTTCAGCGTGGGCCCGGACAGCCGGACTACAACAACTGACGAAAACGGGAACACCATCATCTGTGCAACATGGAACTCACCAGGCCGGACCGTGAACGCAACTGTTGCCTGTACCGTTAGAAACAGCGTAACCCTGGGCACTCTCAAGACATCGGCTCCGTTTCCGCTCTCAAACCTTCCTTCAAAAACGGCACGATATCTCGCCCCGACAAAACAGGTACCTTCGACAGATCCGATGATAAAACAGAAAGCCGCCGACCTGACCCGGGCGTCAAAAACGGAATTTGACGCGGTACAAAAGATCCTGTCCTGGGTTGTGGATCACATGAGGTACGTCCAGCGGCCGGAAAGTTTTGACGGGATGTACGCATTTAAGACAGGGCGGGGCAACTGCCAGAACTACTCCCATCTCTCGGCAGCCCTGATGCGCGCTGCCGGCATACCGGTCCGCATAGTAAACGGAGTGACCCTGAAAAAGCCATACGAAATAAAGCAGAAAAACGGGACACTGGTCATAAAGAACGCAAAAGGACGCCACTCCTGGATCGAGGTATACTTCCCCGATCTGAAATGGGTGCCGTTTGACCCGCAGTGTACCGAGCTTTTTGTAAGCAACCGGTTTATCCGGGTGGAGGTGGGCATTGACAACAACGACACCGAAAACGACGGCCTGATACGCTGGACCCGTGTAAAAGATTCGACCGGGAAGCCGGGATTCCGTGAAGATATCAGCGCGGACTTTGTGACCGACAAGGTCACGCTTGTGGGCACGAAAACATCATACGGCCCAAAAAATAACCTGTTTGCACCACCGGTACTGGCGGCATTTGAAAAAAAGCCGGTGGTTCACGAAAAGCCGCTGCCGGTTAAAATAAGCCCCAAACAGCTGAAATTGATGTCCTACACTGTGCCGTTCCTCTTTGGCAACCTGGATTTTCCGGCACACCTTGATTTCCAGTCGGCACACGCCAGGATAGAGCGGTCCCCGGACGGAACCATGAAGATGGTTAAAAGTTTCCTGGTCGAAACTGCACAATACGTTACCACCCGCGGAAAGAAGTACGCACAGTCATTCATATTGAAAAAACCCCTAAAGCTCTCCTCGATAGGACTTGCCCTTCACAACTTCGGTTCAGGCGGCCAGATCTGGGTGGAGCTGCTGTCTGACAAAAACGGCGTGCCCGACCGGCTCATCTCGACAAGCGATCCAATGTGGCTGGAAAAAACAGGGTACTTGCCCGGATACTCGTGGTTTGACTTTTCATTTGCCGATGAAAACATAATCCTGCCGCCAGGCAGGTATTGGGCTGCACTCGGGTTTACCGGCGGCCCTATCGTTAACTGGTTTTTCACATACGGGAAGCCGACCGGGCCCCAGGACGGTACCCGTTACAGGACACTGTTCGACGATCACTGGAGTCACAGCCTGGCGTTCGAGTTCAACTACAGGGTGAAAGGGTTTGCCCCCAAGTCCTTCTAATCAAAAAAGGAGAGGTCAAAATGCAGGCATATTCACACTCTGCCGGATTTTTCACCAACAAGGACAAAACAGAAATTTTCCACCAAAAATGGACCGTTCAGAACCCCGGCGGTGCTTTGTTTATATGCCACGGCCTTGGTGAACACTCCGGGCGGTATACAAACCTGCTACAGGCCCTGTCCGGGCAAAACATATCCATATACGCCATAGATCATGCCGGGCATGGGAAATCGGGCGGCAGAAGGGGCCATATAAAAAGGTTCACCGATTACTGCGACGACATCAACATGTACATAATGTCCACCATAAAGAGCGAGGCTCCCGACATACCACTGGTAATGCTCGGTCACAGCATGGGCGGACTGATTGCCGCAGCCTATGGCCTGGCATATCCGGATACCATAGACGGGCTTGTGCTGTCGTCTGCTGCCTTCATACCATCGGTGACCGTGCCTGCTGTCCAGAAGGCAGCTGCAAAGCTGCTGGCGCGAATAGTTCCGTGGCTTCCCCAGAACAACAAGTTAAACCCTGACGACCTGTCTTCGGACAGACAAACCGTGGAGGCATACGTGAATGATCCCCTGGTACATACCACCATCACGGTTCGATGGTTTGCCGAGTTCGTAAAAACAGCGCAGGAATGTATGGAACGGGCCGGAGAGCTGGCAATGCCGCTTCTTGTTTTCCACGGTTCGGATGACGCCATCGTATCTCCGGAAGGAAGCAGACAGTTGTATGAAAAAGCGTCAAGTGCGGACAAGACACTTAAAATATTCGACGGACTGCGCCATGAAACGATGAACGAGACGCCTGAAAAACGGGCCCCTGTCCTTGAGCTGGTCACACGCTGGATAAAAGAGCATACCACCGCATAGCCTGGATGGGGCTGGCAACGCCCGGCCTGCTCTGATGTTCTGCATAATCCCCAAACTTATGCTATGCCATACTGCTTTAGCTTGTTGTGCAGCGTTTTCCTGGTAATACCCAGACGCCTGGCTGCCTCGCTTTTGTTTCCACCCACAGATTCAAGGGTCTTTAATATGGCGTTCTTCTCTATTTCGTAAAGAGGCAAAGGCCCTTGCGGTTCGCCCGGATAGTCAGCGCCCCCCTCAGGTTCCATATCCGCCAGCATTATATCCTCTGCAGACAGCGTCTCTGTCCGGGCAAGAACCACGGCCCGCTCAACCGTGTTCATGAGTTCCCTGACATTGCCCGGCCACCGGTAGGCCATCAGCGCATCCAGGGCTTCCCTTGTAAAACCGTTTATAGGTTTCCTGTTTTTTGCCGCAAACATCTTCAAAAAATGGTGGGCAAGTTCCGGGATATCCTCTTTTCTTTTTCGAAGCGGAGGCACCTCGATGTTAACCACGTTCAGCCTGAAGTAGAGGTCCTCCCTGAACCTGCCGCCGTCCACCAGGCTTTTCAAGTTCCTGTTCGTAGCGGCTATCACCCTTACATCAACATGAAAGGTTCTCTCCCCTCCCACCGGGGTAACCTCCTTCTCCTGCAGCACCCGCAGCAGCTTTGCCTGCATCGAAAAAGGCATCTCCCCTATCTCGTCAAGAAGTATACTGCCACGGTCCGCCTGAACGAACCGGCCTTTCTTGTTTTTGTCGGCACCGGTGAAAGCTCCCTTTGAATGCCCGAAGAGTTCCGACTCCAGCAGGGTTTCGGTTATCGCCGCACAGTTTATCTTTACAAACGGGAAATCCTTTCTGCCGCTGTTGTAATGTATCGCTCCTGCGACAAGCTCCTTGCCGGTTCCGGATTCACCGGTAATCAATATGTTTGCATCTGACGGGGCCACCTGCTCAACTATTTCAAGAAGCCTCGTCATGGCCGGGCCGCTGCCGATAATGTTCTCCCGCTTGAACCTGCTTCCAAGTTTCTCTTTTAAGTCACGGTTCTCCTCTTTCAGTTTTGTGGTCTCGAGAATCCGTTGCAGAGTCAGCCTCAGTTTCTCAAAATCGAGCGGCTTTGTGAGGTAATCGTAGGCTCCTTTCTTTAAAGCCTCGACCGCCGTGTCAACGGAGGAAAACGCCGTCATGATTATTACCGGGAGCAACGGATTGTAAGACTTTATCCGTTCCAGGGACTCCATGCCGGACATGCGGACCATCTTAAGATCCATCAAGACAGCATCAACATGCCGTGCCTTTATCGTTTCAAGAGCCAGGTCTCCGTCGTCAGACTCGGCAACACCATAGCCCCAACCGCCCAAAAGCGTTCTAAGCATGGCCCTGTGGCCATCGTCATCATCAACCACAAGTATGGTGTGTTTTTCTCCCATCTTTTTACCCGTAAAATTGCCTGATCGTTTTATGCCGGTATATAAATACGAAACACGGTTCCACGGCCCACCGCGCTTTCAACCGTTATCTTGCCTCCAAGAGTCTCCACGAGCTTGTAGACAATTGCAAGCCCGAGGCCGGTGCCGGTACTGCGGGTGGTGAAATAGGGATCGAATATATGATCCAGGTGCTCTTCCCGAATCCCGTGTCCTGTATCCGAGACTTCTATCACAACCGTTTTGCCGTCATCTCCGTCCAACACCGTTACGGCAAGCCTGCCGCCTTCATCCATGGCCTCAACAGCGTTTAAATAAAGGTTTAAAAGTATCTGGTTCAACCTGTCCCGGTCGGTACTGATCTTATCGCGGCAACTCCTGATATTGACCGAGTAGTCGATCCCCTTTCTCTTGAAATCGTTTTCAACAAGACGCAGTGAGTGCTCAATGAGCTCTGAGACCGGAACATCGGCAAGCTCGACCGAAACAGGCCTCGAAAATTCAAGAAGCTGTGTCACGGCCCGGTTCAGCCGTTCCACCTCGTAAATCATTGTCTGGGCCGTCTTTCTCTCCTCCTCCGAATCCTTGAACTTCTCCTTGAAATATGTGGCAAACCCCTTGATCGAACTCAAAGGGTTCCGGATCTCGTGGGCCACACCGGCCGCAAGCTTCCCGATAGTGGCAAAACGCTTGCTTCTGGCCACCTCCCTCTCCAGTTTCCTGATACCGGTCAGATCCTTGAGCAAAAGAAGATAACCCGAGATCCTGCCGGATGCATCCCTTATGACAGAACCGCTGATATCCAGTGACATCCTCGTGCCGTCCACTCCGGTGTACTCCACCTCCTCCGATACGTTACCGGCAGTATCCATAACCTTGTCTGCCACGCTTCGAACCACAGGGGGGAGGGAAAGAACGGTCGCAGGCTCATCCCCGGCAGAAGGATACTCGTATCCCAATATTTCCGAAGCCTTCCTGTTGCATGAGGTCACAGACCGGTCAGGCCCGATGGTAATAAGACCAGCCGGCATATTGGCCACCACCTCATCTGAAAAAGCCTTGACCCTGGCAAAGGAAGACCTGGCAGACCGGTAAGCCTGGATAGAAAAAAGGGCAACCATTCCCACACACCCGATAAGAAGCAGTATGATCCCGATTACAGCCATGTGGCGGATATACGCACCCCTTGCCGCATTCACCTTTCCCATGTCAAAACCTACAAATATGAACTGACGAACCGGCTTGGCCCCGCCTTGCGGGAAAAAATGGATGCCGAACCAGTCATCCAGGAGACGCCTGCGCCTGTCCGGGGGAAGTCTTCCCAGCATCTGTTTCAGCCTGCCGCGCAGTGCAGGATAACGGTTGGGTGTAAACTGCTTGTACACCTCAAACACCTGGGTGCCGTCCGGGCCCTTTAATATTCTCCAGTAAGCGGTTGATGGATCGTTTTTTTGAGGAAGGCTCGGGAACGGAGCATAGAGCCTGCCTATCTTTCGGGGATCGCTGTGGGCAAGTATCCTGCCCCTGTCATCTGTTATAAGAATATAGTCTATATCCTCCTGCAGGGCGGTCTCGATTAAAAGACGCTGCACCTTTTCTGCATTCCACATCATAACAATCATGCCGGTTCGCGTCCCGGCCTCAAATGACCGGATAAGGGCGACTCCCCGCTCCTTGAAACTTTCAACAACACGCTTGTCATGGGTCTTTATATTATCAACCACTATGAAGACAAATATGGGGATGATAACCAGCACCACCCCTATTATGACAAATGATGATATTCCGGGAAGCACGCCGGATCTCGATCTTTTACGCATCAAACAATCCTTATGGAAAGGTTTTTTAAGATATACCAACTCGTAAATTTTATTTGCAATATGCGTACCAGGCAACCAAGTCCGGGCTTGTTCCCATTCATAAATAGCCTTTTGGCGCAATCTGAACCGCCAAACTGCAGGGCCTTTTTGCTGGACGGTCAAAATGGCCCGTACCGGTCAGCCGGGACAGCAGAATATCACAGATGGATAATTTTTATACATTCAAAAAACAAAGTGTGTAAAAATTATCCAAAACCTGGATGCCACAGTTACATCCCTGGAAAGCCTGAAGTAAAAAAGCTGTTTTCAAACAGTCTGTTATAAAAAACAGCAGGACTTTGGCACGCCGATTGCTTTATGCTATTGCCAAACAGTAAAATATAAAACCACAAAAAGGAGGCAAAAGCATGAAAAAGATATTACCAGGCAAAACAGCCGTCATAGCTCTCGCCATTATTATGGTTGTGGCAGCGGTTTCCCAAGACCCTGCATGGGGTGATAACGGGAATGGAGATGATCCATCCCTGGCCCCGGCAGAGGCAGGAGGACCGCCGCCCCCTTATATGGCTCAAGCCAAAATAACACCTGAACAAAAAAAGCAGCTTGAGGCCCTTTTCCAGAAATATATAGATGAAACAGTTGACATTTCCGCTGATCTCAAGGCCAAAACCTACAAACTGGGCGTTCTTGTAATGGCGCCTCAAACAGAAGAGAGCCGGATAAAATCACTGGCAAAAGATATTGCGGAGCTTAAGGCGAAACTGTTCCTAAAACGGGTGGACTACATGCTGAAGGCAAAAAAGATAGCCCCCCACTCCCGCTTCCTGATGATGCTGTTAAGAGGTAATAACGGTCCAAGAAATGGTCCTGCCGGTCACTATAAAAGAGAGCGGCATTAAGGAAAGGCGACAGGCCGCGTTTTTCACCCTGAGCCCCCTCCCTCCAGGGCAAAACGCGGCCGTGGCCTCAATATAAAAATGGTTTTCCCCCCGGCTGTGCTTCCTTCTTCTCCTCCCCTCCCCCCTTTCGTAAAAACGGGAAGCACAGCCTCCCCCCCCCTGTGTAAATTGGGCACAAATAAAAATTAACCATATAAAGGTTAAAAAAAACTGGCCTTTTGGATGTCGCTGGTGTAACATATTATTAAAGTGTAATGGCAAACATGCCGACCCCGGCTATGACAGGTTCAAAATGTGTCTTTGAAATATGAAAGGAGAGTGACAGATGTCAAAGAAACGAGTTCTTGTAGTGGACGATGAGCCTGATTTCGTCATGCTGGTGAAAAAATACCTGGAAAAGGATGGCTTCCAGGTTGAAACCGCATACAACGGCGTGGAGGGCATAGAAAAGGTCCATGCAAACCCTCCGGATGCCATAGTACTTGATGTTATGATGCCGGAGAAAGACGGCTACGAGGTTTGCGCGGAGCTGAAGAGCGATGAAAAATACGCAGACATACCGATAGTGCTGCTGACTGCGGTTGCGGATCATGTCAGCTCAACGCGGTACTCCCACTTTGACGGCATGTCGATGAAAGCCGACGACTACCTGCCCAAACCGGCATCAGCCGAGGATATATGTGAAAGCGTAAAAAGCCTTATAGAATAACCCAAAAGACGGTCGGGGAATGCGGACTGCCGTCTTCCCCGGCCGGCTTGACATGAGGCTGGTATCAATCCTCTGGAGCAAGCGGGAGGGTAACGGTAAACGTGCTGCCCTTCCCCGGTTCGCTTTCCAGCTCTATCTTTCCGCCCATACGGTCCACGAGACTCTTTACAATGGGCAGCCCCAGGCCTGTTCCGGTAATAAGCCGCGTGTTATCGTCCTTTACCCGGTAAAACTTCTCAAATATCTTCTCGTGGTGCCTGGGGTCTATGCCAAACCCGTTATCCCGGACAGCGACCTTCCAGCAGCCGTTATCAACCTCTGCTGCAACTACGATCGACCCGCCGTTGCCGGTATAGTTTATAGCATTTGCCACCAGGTTCCCGAATATGCTCTCAAGTGCCATCGGATCGGCCTCTATCTTTGGGAAAGAGTCCCCCTTCAGCTCAAGGGTAAGGCTCTGCCTCTTTGACTCAGCCCTGGGGCGAAGGAAATCAACGATACTGCCTAAAAGCTCATCAAGGCTTACGGGCTGAATATTATGAGTCACTGCACCAGACTCGATCCTTGACAGATCCAGCAGATCACCTATAAGGGCTATAAGCCCCCGTGTCTTTTCCTTTGCCCTTGCAAGGATGTACTGGTCCTCATCGTCACCACTGCCCTCTTCAGCCATGTCATGAAGAACGGCGCCAAGCTGCTCGTGTATGGTGGACAGCGGCGACCGAAGCTCATGGGACACCTTTGCGACAAAATCGGACTTCATCTGGTCTAAAATCTTGATGGATGTTATATCCCCCAGTGTTACAACAGCACCAAGACGCTCGCCGCCCTCGCCCATCACAGGCCGTCCCCTTGCAAGAAGATACCGCTCACCTCCGATATTCAACTCGCAGGTAAATGTATCCTCCCCGTTAACCTGCTGCCCGCTGGAAACCATTTTAACCGCCTTGCAAAGCTCCTCGTCCTGTATGTACGTGGAAATATCATTCCCTGTCTTTGCATCCTGGTCAAGCCCTACCAGCGACCTGAACGAGGGGTTCATCATAACGACCTTGCCGGTCTTTTCTGTGACCGCCACTCCTATCGGCAGCGACTCCACAATCGCGCTTATCCTGCTCTTCTCAGTGTCCAGGTCTTCCAATGTGCGGCTGCGCTCAATTTCCAGGCGCTCCGCTTCCCGCTTGAGACGGACATTGTCCATCGCGCGTTCCACAACGATGCGAAGCTGGGCCGGGTCAAAAGGCTTGGGAATAAAATCATAGGCGCCCTGCTTCATCGCCTCGATCGCGGTTTCAACTGTGGCAAAACCGGTAATCACTATCACAAGAAGGGGCCATCCCCTCTTTTGTATTTCCCTTAAAACATCCATGCCATCCATGCCGGGCATCTTAAGGTCCAGAAGAACGATGGAGAACTCCTCTTTTTCCATCAGCTCCAGGGCCTCTTTGCCATTGGCGGCAGTGCTGACCTCGCAGTCAAGGCGCCTCAACACCCGGACGCAGCCTTCCCGAATGTCTGTCTCATCATCTACGACAAGGATTTTAATCGGTTTGCTACTTGTCAACATCTTGTCCTTTCTCTTTACCGTGTTGGGTTCCTGCAACGGGAAGCTCGATTCTAAAAACAGCTCCACCCGCAGAACTGTTGCGTGCAGAAACCCTGCCGCCATGCCTGTCAATTATGCTGTATACCAGGCTAAGGCCCAGGCCGGTCCCCTTCCCCTCATCCTTTGTGGTATAAAACGGCTCAAATATGTGGGGCAGCACATCATCCGGTATGCCGGGGCCTGTATCCTCTATCTCTACAACGACTCTTTTCCCCGACTCCGAAAGGCCGGTCCGTATGGTCAGGGTCCCTTTGCTCTCCATTGCCTGCGCGGCGTTTAAAATAATATTCATGAAAACATGGTTGAGCTGCTGCACATCGCCGTTTACAAAAAGCTGGCCGTTGCAAAACTTCTTTTCAATCGTAATGTCATGAAAAAGCGCCTGGTTCTCAAGCAAAAAAAGCGTCCTTGCCACGCTTTCATTTATATCGACATCTACCTGCTTCTGGCGTGTCTGTCTTGCAAACTCAAGAAGCTCTTTTACTATATCACTGCTTCTCTGGGCGTCACGCAGGATTCTTTTGATATCCTCCCTTGCGTCTTGTTCAAGATCGTAATCTTCCAGAAGAAGCTTTGCATAGAGCATTATGCCTCCCAGGGGGTTGTTAAGCTGGTGTGCCACGCCTGCGGCCAGCTTTCCCAACGACGACATCTTCTCCGCCTGGAGAAGCTGTGTCTGCGTCTTCTGCAGATCCGCCTTCATGCGGAGCTCTTCGGTCATGTCGTGAAAAAATCCTATTGATGAAACCTCCTTGTCCCCCTCGTAAACTATGGCCGCATTAAGCATTATCGGCGTCAGTCCCCCGTCTTTTCTGACTATGTCGACCTGGCAGGATTTCAGTTTCCCCACACCTCCATAATCGGGACTTCGAAGCTTCTTCATTATCTGCCTGGCCCCGTCTCCCGGATATATGCTTCTTATGTCAAGATCGTTCAGCGCTTCGTCAACCGTGTATCCTGTAATCTCGGCCGCGGCCTCGTTGAAAATAATCACCTTGCCTTTTCTGTCCGCTGCGATAACGCCGTCCACCGAGCTTAATATGAGATTGCGCAGGAAGGCATTGGACATTTCAAGACGTCCTCTTATCTCGCTTAAGGCAGACACGTCAAAATCGATCACTGCCACGGCCTGCACCCTGTCATTTTCAAAAACAGGATATGCGTAAAAGCAGGACCCCTCCCCTGAGATATCGAAAGGGCCGTTTCTCACGCTTGAAATGACAGGTCTTCCCTTTCTCATGACATCCCGGGCCGTGCAGTCGTCGCACGGGCTGTCAATATTGCAAAAAACCGCATAGCAGGGCCTGCCAACTATCTCATCCATGCCGGACGCCTTTTTGGCAAACCCGTTTGCGGCAAGAATGCTGTAATCGGTTGAAACTATGAAAAACTTCCTTGGAGCCGCATCGATAGCCCTTACGATAAGCTCTTTTTCCTTTTCACTTTGCAAAAAGCTCCTCCCGCCCGGGATCTCGCCGGGATCATAAAATGGTGTTTAACCAGGTGCCTTTGAGCATCTTACCTGCCTGCTATTTATACGCCTGAAAGCGCATGTTTTGCAAGAAGGGTATCCTTAAGATAACGATTAGCCGGGTTTTTGAAATAGCGGCGGAAAAGTTCCAGGCACTCTTTTCTCATTACACCAGGGGTGATGCTTATCCGCCTGTTGCTGTAAAGTGGCGGCAGGCAGGAAAGATCACACGATGTGCCGCCGCCCATAACATCTTCATAACCGTAAACGATATGGGCAACCCCGTGAATCATTGCTGCTCCGAAACACATGAGGCATGGCTCAAGCGTGGAATAAAGAACAAGACCGTCCTGTGCATCAGAAACGCCGGAGCGGTCAAGTTTCCCAAGTGCGACCATTTCGGCATGCCCGGTTTCATTGAAACGGTTGCCCGCAGTGCCCTGTCGTGTCCCTGTTGCAACCACCTTCCGCCCGTCTGCAATAACGCACCCGACAGGAAACTCCCCGGCGTCAAGTGCCTGCCGTGCCTGCGTTATAGCGATCTTCATGAACCGTTCATGCTGCATGGCACCTTTCCCGAAATGCATTAATTGAAAAGACAGCACAAGGTGATGATTATTTTATACAAGGACTGTTCCAATTGCAACGGGACAGCTCAGGAACAGGTCGGCTCTATGACGGTACCGTCCATTTTTATGATAATACGGCCTGCGTCATCAGTCAGGAGGGCAACAGCGCTATCCGTGCCGCCGGCAAGCTCGCGGTATTTTGCGCGAAGCGCAGGGAAATCAAAAAGTTCAAGCGCATGCTTCAACAGTTCGAGCCTTTCCTCTGCGAAATCATCAATATCGGGATTGCCAAGGCACTCGGAAAGCGTGCGGTTGTAAAGCCGTTTTATTTCAGTGTGGATACAGTGGGATGAAAGGTCCAGGGGTATCTCAACCATAATTTTAAACCACCAGTAAGGCCAGGACATCCGGTCCGGTTTCTATATTTTGCAGCCCTGCATTAAAAGTGACATACCATATAAAATTTCAATCTGCCTCAAAAGGCGAGCAACAAAGGGCAGGGACAAAATCAAAAACAGACTTTTACGAAAAGCGGCGTTTTTGCCATACACATTATTTTGAGACTGTTTCACCAACAGCCAAAATACCACAAACCGTTTGAACTACCGTGCTATCATGGCCCTCATCATGTCACCGGCGTTTTCGGCATGATCCGCTATTTCGCCGATCTTCTCGGCAAGCGTAACCGCATGGAACACCACCACCGGGTCAGAGCACGTATTAAAAATCTTTTGCTTTAAGGCATGCTCAATCTGGTCCGCATCATGCTCTTTCTGATGCAGACTCCGGACTATCTCCTTTACGCCAACACGTGTCTTTTTCGAAAAATTGGAAAAATAGCTTCTTGCCCCCCTTACCATATCACCAAGCGTCTCAACCGGAGATATCACACTGTCAACAAGTGATGCAAAATCCTTCTGCAACTCCACAGGAACGCCATCCCTGCCTCTGTATGAAATCCAGCTTAGCACATCCTTCATTGAATCCAGCACCTTATCCTGTTCACGCAGATAGCGGAACAGCTGGAACTTGTCCACCGGTAAAAAAGTCCCCTTGGGCAGGTGACCCCTTATACGCCGCTTGATCGCATCAGCCTGCCTTTCGATCTCATCCACTGCAGCCTTGTGGCTGTCAAAGGTGGTGCATTTATCAGACATGTAGCACTCTATCGCCTGCTGAAACGCGAGCGCGCATTCATTGACCTTTTCAGCATGCTCCTCAAGCCCGGCAAAGGGCGATGTTATGAACATGGAAAAAAACGGTATCCGCATTTGTTGGCCTCCTTCAAAGAAATATAAGTCCAAGAAGCTTGAAAAGAACCACACTTGTTATTGCCGCAACAGGAACCGTCAGCACCCAGTAGAGCATGATAGCATACAGAATCCTGAAATTAACAGCCTCAAATCCCCTGGCAAGTCCCACACCAATCACCCCGCCCACGGCAGCATGGGTGGTTGAAACAGGAAGCCCCATCTTGGAAGCAGCCAACACCGTTGTTGCTGCGGCAAAATCAACCGAAAACCCCCTGGTGTTATTAAGCGTAGTTATTTTGGAGCCAACGGTCTCTATAACACGCGCTCCAGCCATGGCAATGCCTGCGGCGATCCCGATACCGCCGAAAGCCAGCAGGAACACCGGCACCGGAACCTTGTTGATTCCGGCCACACCGCCTGTCTTGACTATATAGTAAATCAGTGCAAGAGGACCGACAGCGTTGGCAACATCATTTGCGCCCTGCGCAAGAGCAACGTAACAGGACGTGCCTATCTGTATACGCCGGAATATTGTCTCTGTCTCATCCCCCTCATGCCTGATACCGAACCGGCTGATTAATGCCCTGCCGACAATCCCGACAACTGCGGCAATCACCACCGCCAGGGCAACGGCCCATCCTCCACCAAGGGCAAGTGATTTTCCAAGCGGTGTCTTAAACAAGAACGAAAGCACCACGATAAAAACCGCTATTCCTATAAAAACAGGGGAGAACCTGAGAGCGGCACCTGATGAATCCCTCTTACCGTAAATAAACCAGACTATACACTTAAACATCACATAAGAAAGGATAAGCGCAAAAACAGGGGAAATCACCCAGCTTGCCACAACCGCCCCCAGTTTTCCCCAGTTTATAACGGAAAAACCGCCGCCCACAATTCCAAACCCTATCATCGCACCCACTATCGAATGGGTCGTTGAAACGGGAAGCGCCTTCCATGTGGAAAAAGAGACCCACAGTGCAGCGGAAAGCAGTGCGGCAAGCGCTCCAACCATTGCCACGTGCGGATCGGACAACACGTCTGTGGCAACTATTCCCTTTCTTATGGTGTCGGTAACGTGCGAACCAATAAAAACAGCGCCCACAACGTTCAATATGCCGGCAAGAAAAACCGCCTGCCTGATGGTTATCGCCTTTGCGCCAACGGCTGACGCCATGGAATTGGCAACGTCATTGGCCCCGATATTCCAGGCCATGTAAAACCCGAACACGTACCCGCAAATCAATATAAAATACTCAAGCCCCATTCGCGTTCACTCCTGTTCCGGGCCCAACGGTTAAAATAGAAGCAGTCGGCCTCTGGCTATCAAAGTGCGGGTGCAAATTCAACATAAAATTTGATTTTATTGTTCTGATAAACGTTATGATAAAAAATCGGGCTTGCAAAGGCGCAAAAGGAAAAAGAAAATCGAAAGGTATTGGTCGGGGCGGCAGGATTTGAACCTGCGACTCCTTGCACCCCATGCAAGTGCGCTACCAGGCTGCGCCACGCCCCGAACAGGTGATTCAAATATCACCGCACGGCAATCCATGTCAAGACAAATATCCGCGCTTAACATCCCGACACCGCACAAAATCATCGACGGGTTTAGTCATCTACAGGGGGCCCATGTCAATATCATCAAAAAAACAGGGGCCTGAGATGAGCAGCCGACTTGGCGGTTAATGATTCTTGTCTTGTGGCTTTCCGCGGATGGATGGATACTATTTGAAAAACCGGACCTGGCAGCTTATACCGGCCGGCAAACGGTAGTTGGGGTTGGGCAACTGCACACGAACACCAAAGGTGCCACTGGCCGCATCTATCACCTCATCCACAATGACTACCCTGCCCTGGTATGAGCCGCCGGGCGGGTTTTGGGGCAGAACTTCGGCCTTCATTCCCCGGTTGATGGTACCGTAAACCGTGGCAGGAACAACAACTTCCACGTTAAGGGGATTGACACAGGCAATTTTCATTATTGATCCTTCCCCAACATATTCGCCGGGGCCAAGGTAGCGCTCCACAACAATACCGGTTACCGGGCTCGAAATGGTACGCATATTGAGTCGTTCCCTGGCTTCCTGGAGTTGAATCTCCATAAGGCGGACTTCCGTTTCCATCTCATCTTTTTCGTGAATGGAAATAAGCTGCTTTTCACGGAGTTTTTCATTCCTCAAAACCTTTCTACGGCCGAATTCCAGCTTGGCTTCGGCCAGATCAACCTGGGCTTTCTCCACACCCGCCTTAAGGGTCACCAGCACCTGGCCCTTTTTGACACGATCCCCTCGTTCCACAAAAACTTTTTCAATTATTCCAGGAACCTGGCTTGCCACCTCGATAACTTCACTTGGCTCTACCAAGCCACGATAATAAACGCCAATAGGGTCTTCTTCCGCTACTACCGAAGGCTGGAAGGCCGAAACCGATAATAACATGAAACTGATAACGGCAAAAATGATGCGCATGTCTCCTCCTGTTTTATACATACCTGTATGGCTCGATTATTCACTTCTGCCAGAAAAAGAGAGAGTATCGCTCCGGTTCTCATCATGGCGCAACAGTCGTTTGCGAACGCCGGCATGAGCCCGTTCTACTCGTCGCTGTGCCCTTTTTATGGCTATTTTGCCGAGAGGTTTCCACAGATCAATTCCCCTTTTTTGTAATTCCTGTGCCAATCGCCCCGTCAGCCCTGGTACCCCATCCCTGAGCAACGGGTCTTCCAATGATAAAAACACCTCGCAGACTCCGGGATCACCCTGCCTGCCGCACCGGCCGGCCAGTTGTCTGTCAATCCGGGCAGACTCATGGCGTTCGGTCATGATAACATGCAAACCGCCCTTCTCAGCGACACCGGGAGCGAGAATAATATCTGTGCCCCGGCCCGCCATGTTGGTGGCGATTGTCACCCGCCCCGGCTCACCCGCACGAGCCACGATAAGCGCTTCTTCTTCGTTTTGTTTGGCATTGAGTACCTGATGGGGAATACACTGTTCCTGAAGCAACCTGCTGAGGTGCTCAGAGACCACAACCGTACGGGTACCGATCAAAACCGGAACGTTCCGCTCATGCAGTGCTTTAACACGATCAATTACGGCGGCGTATTTCTCAGACTGAGTGGCAAATATTTTCTCCGGTTTTATTTTTCTGATAACGGGTTTGTTGGTTGGTACGGTCACAACCGGTAATCCGTAAACCGCCCAGAGCTCATGGCGAATTTCACGGGCGGTACCGGTCATACCAGAAAGTTTAAGGTAGCGCAGGAAAAATCGCTGGTAACTGATCCGGGCGACCGTTTCCCGCTGGCCGGTGATATCACATCCCTCCTTTGCCTCTATCAGCTGGTGCAGCCCTCCTTCCCAGGAACGATCCGGCATAACCCGGCCCGTAAACTCATCGACAATCTGGACTTTGCCGTCGGCCACCAGGTAATGTTCGTCACGCCGGTAAAGATAAAGGGCTGTCAGGGCTTTACGAACCAGCTCTTCCCGACGGACGGAACTCTGCCAGCCCGGGCCCAGGGACCGGGCAGCCTGCTTCACGGCTTCCCTGCCGCGCTCCGTAATAGTGATGCGCCTCGTCCCCTGATCGGTTTCATAATCAATCCAGTAGTGAACATGCTCTTCAAGACTGCCGGCCAGAGCCAGCGCTTCCCGTATGGTTTCTTCCTCTCCTTCGGACGCCTCGCTCCGGGATATAATCAGGGGTGTTCGGGCTTCGTCCACCAGCACGCTGTCAACCTCATCTACAATTGCAAAATGTAACCCGCGCAGAAGCAGTTGCTCTCTTTTGCCGTGACGCTCATAAAGACTTTCAGCGTGAAGACTCAGGGCTCCGGGGCTGTCCCCGAGGACAATACGATCCCGAAGGTAATCAAAAACAACTTCCTTGTTCGTACAGTAAGTGACATCGCAACTATAGGCGGCCCTACGCTCCGGAGGGGTCATATCATGGACCACACACCCCGGGGTAATGCCGAAAAACCGGTAAAGGTCGCCCATAAGTTCGGCATCACGCCTCGCCAGGTAGTCATTAACGGTGATAATATGCACGGGGATACCGGCCAGCGCTGCGGTAATGGCAGGTAACGTTGCCATAAGGGTCTTGCCCTCACCGGTCTCCATTTCCGCCAGCAGCCCCATGATAAGGGCATAACCGCCCATAACCTGGGAGTCATAATGCCGCATACCCAGTACCCGGGAAGCAACCTCACGTATGAGAGCAAAAGACTCGACTACAAGTGGAAACGTAAAACCGTTGAACCTGAGCCGACGCCTCAGCTCCTCACCTTTCCCGCGCAGCACATCATCGCTGCATCCCCCAAGGTCCTGCCCCGCATGGGTGACCGGCCCAACAACTTTTTCCAGTTGCGCCACTCGCCCCTTTATCGGACGGACCACAAAGCCCGCTGCTTCCCAGGCCAGGCGGTCAAGGACGGTCTTCCGCCGCTCGCTCCGCTCCGGACGGGTGAAATGGTCGGCCCTGGGCCAGTTGGCGACTAATGTTCGCATCGGCTGTTTTTAAAAAAAATCAAAGATTAAACACCCTCAGGAAAACCCATCGCACGGTCTTATACCAACGGCTGGCTAACGTCTCAGGCTCATGTTCAAACCGGATAAAGACACGTTCCCCCAGCCGGCCATCAATATGTTCATCCAAAGCCACTTCAAAATAAAACAGCTTTTCAAAAGACCGCCGCTCCTCCCTCGCCCTGGGATCAAGGGCAAAATCACCGCCGCCTTCCAGTGAAAAAGCCAGGGTCGGCAGGTTGGCGGAAGCGGCAGGGACTTCGCGTATAAGATGGGCGGGGATAAGATGAAACACGCGATCAACCGGACGGGCAGAAACCGCCCGGACACTCTGCCGTATTTTTCCCACCTGGGCCTGCGGAACAGGCACCAGGATGGTGGTTTTCTTCTCATCCACTACATACCCCAGAGGGTCTCCCCGCCGGACAAAACGTCCGGGATAGTCTTCCACGTTGGGCAGTACAAACCGCCCATCGGTCGGGCTTTTTACCACCAATGTCTCCAGACGTTCCCTGGCCCGACGGAGTTCGCTTTCAATAAGTGTAACTTCTTCAGCGATAATTTTTTCCGCAGTCCGGTCCGTTGCCATGGCTGCCAGGCGGCGGGCCTTATATTCCCGCAATTTGGCTTCCAACACCTTTTCTTCAGCTTCCACTTCGGGATTTTCACAGACCAGCAAGGGGTCTCCGGCCTTTACGATCCTGCCCGGGCGGACGACAAAAGCCTTTATGATACCGTCGGTGCCGGCACGGACCTGAGCCTGCTCTCCAGGCCACAGTACGCCCTCGGCCATGGTCGTCGAAGGCAAACGAACCAGGCAAAAGAACAAAACAGCTATCCCACCGAACACCAGGGCCAGTGATGCAATTCGATTCCGCTCCTTGTAAAGTTCCGGGTCGGCCAGAATGGTCTGAATCAATCGGTAAACGGGCACAAAAATGAGGCCGATCAACGCCCATATGGCGATAAACACGCCGATAAAAAAAAACTTTCCGGCCACAAACAGCGCGATGCGGATACTGATAAAAATACGATATAAAAAAGCGGCAATCCCGTAAAACACCAGCCAGAGGCCCTCCCGGCTGTCTGACAGAGTAAAAGCTGCTTCATTGTTGCGAAGCAGATAGCGCTGGGCCAGGTAACCCAAGTAACGATTCGCCCGTGTCCCCAGATTGGGAATCTCCAGGTAATCCATCAGGATGTAATAAGCGTCGTAACGAAGCAGGGGATTGCCATTAAAAAAAACGGTTGACACACCGGCGATAAGAATGACGTTGAAAGCCACGGCCCGCAGGGCACCCGGCTCAAGGTTCACCCAAAGGATCATGGCCAGGGAGGCAATCAGCACCTCAACACCTATACCTATAAACCCAACGATCATCCGACGCCTTTTTTCCCGAAATGCCGATGCCGTTGAGGCATCCAGGTAAGGCACGGGCACGAATACCAGCAGCATGATACCCATTTCATGAACTTCCCCCCCCCATCGTTTTACGGCCCAGGCATGGCCAAATTCATGAAGGGCCTTGATCACCGGATACACCAGCCAGAGGATGACCAGATTTTCCGTAGCCAGCACCCGGTCTGCCAGGTCCATGGTTAATTCATTCCAATGCAATATGGCCAGCACCAGCGCAGCAAGGACCAAGCCGCACCAGATAACGGCTGCGGGCACGGTGAAAAAAGGGGCCACCAGGCCGATGGTTTTATCCAGAAAACGGTCGGGATCAATCAGGGGAATACGAATAGAAACCGGTGACCGAACATAGTTCCAGAACCTGCTTTGCCGATCCTTATGGCTTCGCTCCAATAATGGGCCAATATCCGGTGCTATATTTGACTGCAACACATCAGCCTGATGAAGCTGTGATAACAGCCCAATCACCTCCTCCTGGGTAGGCATATCATCTCCCAGACGACGGCAGGCAGCCTCCCATATTTCATGAAGGGTCCGGCTGCCGTCCATCAGGCCGATAAGATAATAAGCCTGTTCAGAGAAGCGATGAAACCGGCCTGTTGAATGGTCCTGGAGGACATACCATACTTTCCCCCTGAAAGTCTGGCGGTGTATCTCGGCATGGCTGCGGAGAAACGGTTTGAGTCCGGCGACCCTGTACCAGGAGCTGCTGTAAAGATTTCTGTCAGACATCGCCACAGTTCCTGTCTTCCCCGGATATTACACGAACCGGTCTGATAATTATCATCACAAAAAATATTTAAAAACCACAAATCCTTCGGTTAAGGCCACAAGGACCAAAGTTCCAGCCTGAACCATTCGGCAAGGGGCCGTGTCCAGATACCGATGAGCAGCCGCCGATCAATATTTATCTTGCCGACCCCCTCCATGCCAGGCCGGAGAAGCGGTGAGGGATGGTCCAGGATGGCTTCAACGCGAAAATAGTTGCGCCCCTCGGCAGAAATCGTCAGCGGAGTAATCTTGGTTACTGTGAAAGTATAGGTGTCTTCGGGCAAAGCGGAAAGGACAAGAGTTCCCTTCTGGCCCTCGGCGACATCGGCAATACGGCTTTCATCAACCTTGAGTATCAACCGGTAGGCATTGAGAGGGGCGATCCGAAAAAGTTCTTCCCCCCGGCGTACGGCGCCTCCAAGCCTCTGCGTCAGGTCGCCGTTAAGCAACACGCCTGCAAACGGCGCCTTGATTTTGACACGAGCCAGCTTGGTTTCAGCCAATTTCAGTTGAGCGGTGACCTGATCGAGCTGGGCCTGTATGATATTCGCTTCAGCCCTGTCGCTCCGGGCTATGGCGTTCTGAAGCTGGCGCTGATATTGATTCCGCCTTCCCAGCCATTGAATCCGTTCCAGCCGAAGATCCCTATCATCCAGTGCACAGAGAAGATCTCCCTTGTCCACTACATCACCCGCCCGGACGGGCGCTTCCGCGATGAACCCGTCAAAAGGGGCCACCACTGAACGCTGCACTGCCCCTTCAAGCACGGTTGCCGCAGTGATGCGATAATCGCCCTTGGCAGTGAAAAAAAACAGTATAGCCAGTACAGCGGCCAGGACAGAGGCCTTTCTGCCCGTGTATCCGGGACCGAAAAGTCTGGCTGCCTGGCGTTTCATTGCGGACAACACAATCAATGCCGTCGGACGATCCTGCTGATATTTGCTCTCCAGGGCCGGTCCGGAAAGCGCCGCCACGCTTTTCACATAAGAAACTTCATCGGTTGTAAAGGGACGGTCCTTCTGCCGTTCCAGCGTAACAGCACCATAATACTTTCCCCGGCCGTAAAGAGGAATCGTTAAAATGGCCTTGGTGCCATGTTTCACAGCCAGATGTTCATGATCACGCAACACAAGCGTTTGTGATTCAGCCCGGGAAGGATAGACGACCTCGGTCCGCTGGGCAACGGCTTCATCCATAGCGCTGCCGATAGACTTGAGCAGATTCATTTTTTTACCCACCACGGCGGAGTGGGAGACTGCCATTACCCGGGCAAACTTCTTTTTAACCAGGCCGAGGCTGACGCGATCGCAACCCATGCGGGTTGCCACGGCAGTCACAAAGGACATTGCGGCACCGTCAAAGTGCTCTTCCGCCAGGACACACGCCAGAATATCTACGGCTGCTTTCAGCCGGGTCAGGGTCTCCCCGTCTTCCAGGTTGCGACGACGGCGATAGTGATTTTCGATCCAGACTGCACCCCACTGCAGACTTTCCATCACAGGCCGCAACTCTTCTTCCTTAGCTGAAGCAACTTCAACGGCCACGGCGCCCACGCATTCGGTGTCAACAATAATGGGATAGGCCAGGCCGAACCGTGGCTCACCGTTGGCCGATGAAAGCGCGACCAGCATACCCTCCCGCTCAGCAAGCGCCTGTTCCAGGACATCGGCCAGCCGTTCTCCTTCCTGCCCTTCCTCCGGCCAGGCAGCAACGGGAAGATATTTCCGGGTCTCGGAATCGGCCAGGACCAAAACCGCCTGGCAGCAGCCCTTTACCAGAGAACATTGCAGCCCCAGCCAGGAACCAAAAAAGGTTTCCCGGTCATCCCATTCGGCAATTCCGGTCCAAAGCGTCTGCTCCCGCTGCGGGTTGACCATCTGTGAGTCGAAGAGAGAGTTCATTTATCTCCGGCAATTACAACAATGACCGCCGCAAAAATCATGGGGCGACATCCATAGGCCGCCCCATATCACAACACATCCAACATAAAAAGGGTAAAATCATGCATTACCCTGTGTATCCTTGATATCGCCCGTTTCCAGAGAAATCACGCCATACCGCTCTTCATGCTGGCGGATGACACTGGACAACAGCAAGGCCAAGCGCTTGGCGGCATAAGGATTCAGAATGATGCGATCACTCATATCCACCGTCAACTCGCGCTGTTCAGGATTCCAGGTTTTGTTAATGCCAAACAGAAGGGTAAACTCCTCACGCGTGCTGGAGACATTGCAGACATTAGCATAGCTGGTCTGCATCTTGGCCACGTCCCATTTAATCGTCGTTCTGGTCTCGTCCGTACCGGTTGACGCAGCACCTTTACCTGTCTCACCATCTTTTTTCTGTGCCATCTGCACACCTCCGAAAAAAAATAATTATTAAAAAAAACGACTATTTATTAAACAATTTACATACCATAACGCCTCAACCCTGTCAACGCAAACTTGTCTCTGTAGCCATGTTTCCCGCCGGTAAGCCATGCCGCAAACAAGGCCCGTATGTTTCAAGGCAACTGTCCCGTAATAAGCACAAACGGAAGGTCCAGGTTTACTGATCGAATATCGATATCGACAAACCCGGCCTGCTCCAAAAAACCAACATATGTTTCCGCCGGCCTATAACTGTGAAAAAAAATCAAAAACGGCAGAATGGAAAACGGGAACGGCTGTTTCACACCTGCGATCTTCTCACGCTCAAAAATCAAAATACGCCCGCCAGGCAGCAGGGACCGGGCCGCCTTGTGGATAAACCGAAGGGCCGCTTCATCCGGCCAATCGTGAAGCATGGATTTAAAAATGATCAAATCATGGCCTGTAGGCAGTTCGTCGGTACGCACATCACCCTTCATGAACGATATTCGATCCCGTTCCGGGGTCCCATCGACATGTGCCCGTCCCAATTCACAGACAAGCGGCAGATCAAAAACAACTGCCCTCATATCCGGATAGCACCGGCAGAGGCGCAACGCAAACTCACCGCTGTTGCCACCCACGTCCAATATGCGGCGATACCGGGAAAAATCGTGGTGGGCCATGCAGGCGGCTGACTCGTACCTGGTAAGCAGCGTGGTAATCCTCATCCAGCGCGACGTGACGTGCCTGTCAGACTCATCATTGCCGAAACACCTGTCATAAGAAAACAGTCGATGAAAAGAAGAACCACGCATAAACTGTTCCGGCCGCATCACCAGATCGGTAAAGCCACCGAGAATGTCACGGGCTGCCAAGTTGGCCAAAGCAAGTTTTAATTCCATAAGCTCACGATAAGGCAAAACCGCCATAAATTCCCGGCTCAACATGTATTTGCCTTCCGAGCGCACCACGACACCGCTTTCTGTCAGGATATCCAATAAAAATACCATCCCCCTGGGCGTGGCCGTCAGGCGTTCGGCAAGGGCATCCGAAGCGGCTGGCCCCCGGCTGATAAGGCAATCCACAAGCCCTATTTCAAAAGCCGTAGCCAAGGCCTCAGCCTGCAACAAGGTCGCCATAAACCGATCTCCGGCCAGATAATCCGGAATCTCATTATCCGAACAATCTTTCTTGTCAGGATTTCTATCGTTCAAGCTATCAGGGAATGACACGGTTGTCTCCTCTCAGGTACTGAAAAACCGGCCTTTTGCCGCCAGACTGTTGCTATCCGGAATGTACGGTGTCAGAATGTACCATAGTAACCGCTCTTGGGTATTACCAGAGCGCCCTCTTCCATGCGGTAATCAAACCCCACATCAAACAGAAGGTGGTCCAGCCGGTCACGGTGCTGTTCCACAAAGGAGACCAGCGGTTCCGGATAATCCATTTTGCCAAGAAAAAAAAGGAACTGGTCAACCGTGATACCTGAAAAATAGATACAGTCGCACCTCGGTTTGTTGGCGCAACAGATCGTTACGCATTGTCTCAGTTCCGGCCACAGGATCTTGTCAACAGGAACCCGCAAATCATCTATCTGGGCAGAGCAGACAATCTTTGAAATGATTTCGTCCATCTGGTCGGCAGGATGGTAAAAATGATAAAAATTTTCCAGACACGCCCCTTCTTCGGTTACTGCATAGCAGATACCGGCCGAAACAGCGCTGCCTGGATTGCCGATATAAAGATGAACCGTATCCAGTTCACCGTCACCTTTAAGAAGGTCATCGGTAATATCTATGGAAAACATGAAGTAGTGCAAATTTTCGTTCGGTATGATACGCGTGCGGACCCAGGGTCGCATGGCCTCAAGCACCATTGAAACAGACCGTTCCCGGTCCCGCCGACGATAATCATAAAAATAGTATTCCCAGGAAATGGCCTGGCCTGCCTTCTTCAATCCCCACACCGTATTCCCAGGTCCTACGGCCTTCCGCAGAGCAGGAATCAAGTCATACATTGCCCTGCCTGCGTTCATAAAGCTGAAAGAATGGCGCAGCAGGCTCACGGAACGCAGCTTTCCCGCCACCGGTGTCAGGGGATCATATTCATATAAACAATAGTTGTAAAAAGCATCGTTTTCCTGTGCGTATTCCAAAATATTATCCATGCTCTTATCCTTCCAACGAACTTAAAAAGGGTGCAACAGCTGATGTTCGTCGCCGAACCGGGCCCGGTAGGCGCCGGAAATCCCCCAGCAGGACTTGTCGAGACATATATGCTGATGCGGGCACTCACGAAAACGGCTCGTGCCAAACTCCTCCCAAAAGGCCGTGGGCAGAACTGTTACCGGAAACCAGCTGTCAAACACCACTCCTTCCGTGACAGGCAGGCAGTGTGGAAATGCCTTCAGCACCAGAGGCCTTATTTCAGGCCCCAGCATTGCCCGCAGCCGCGGGATCAAGGGAACAACACGATTCAGATCCACTATTAAGCTTTCCCGGTCACCGGCCCGCATAGGAAAAAAATTCCACAGGTGGAACTCGCTGATCCTTTCTGCCGAAAGCACGGCCATAAGATTTTCAAGATCATGATAATTGGCCTCGGTCATGACCGTATTGCTGATAATGTTTACACCGCCCAGCCCCGCAAGATTGCGAAGGCCCTGCATGGTCTCCCGATAGGCTCCCGCCCGCCGGACAATATTGTCATGCACGCTTCCGGTACCGTGAATGCTGACAAAAAATTCGTTAACGCCGCGGGCGACCAGTTCCCGGAGATAGTTAAGGTCGGCCAGGCGACGGCCATTGGTCTGGATCTGTATCTTTTCAAACCAGCCAAGGGATACTGCGAACTCGACGTATTGGAAAAGATCATCGCAGGTGGTCACCTCTGCGCCGGAAAGGATGAGATTCCTGATTCGGCCCTGGTCACGGATCTCGAATAGAATTTCCCGGAAACGTTCAAACCCGATGGGCGGAAGAGATTGGCGGAGACCGTTCAGCATACAGAGACAACAGTCATTGTTGCAACCAAACCAAATCGAAATAACGACATAGTCCCTGAGATCTACCCGCGTTTTCGTCATGGCCATTCCCGCCTATCGCGTGCTGCCTTTCAGGCCATAGTAGAAAGTGAAAAAATCACGGCCGGCCCGGTCAAAACCGCCGGAAACATGACCGAATATTTTTTTCTTCATGGGTTCATAAACCTGATGAAAAGATTCCAGGCTGATCTCCTTTATGCGGCAGGCTTCCCGGAGCCAGGGATAAAGTTCCTCCAGAGTCAGGTTGGCTCTATAAAGATTGATATCATAAGATTGCCGGGGATTATTCTCCTCTTTTGCTTCCACGTAAAGAAAATCATCCTCCGGATCCCTGGAACGGGCTGCGCGTTCCACAATTCCCCGGACGATTTCATAACTGGCCGCCGTCTTATCTCCGGCATAGAACCGATCCCGGATACGATTCAGAATCTCTTCAACAGAAAAGGTGGGATAACAGGTATAACGGGTTAAAGCGGCCCGCCGGTTATCCTCCACGTCCCACTTGAAACCGAGATGGATAAGAAAGGAGACCGGGGCCCCGGAAATTTCCTTGATCACCATATCGAACATACTTCCGAACTCAAGGTAGACCTTATAGGTCCCGCTGGCCTCGTTGCCTTCATAACCGAACAGAAGGATATTGGCATCGGTCAGGTTCTCGAAATAAATTTTTTCAAACCGCTCCGGCATATCGATCTGACGGCAGAGGTGAAGCAGTTTGTCCGCTGCGTTTCCAGAAAGCGACTTACGGTTTAAGGCAACCAGAAACCGGTCATCCAGTATAACGCCTGGAAATATTTTGAATGAATACTCCAGCCCATACTCAACCCCAAGGTCATCCACCAAGCTCAAAAGACGCTCACCGCTTTTGAGTGGCCTGTGGCCCACTGAGAGGTTCCCTGGCCCTTGTATCGACCCGGTCCCGAAGTTATCAAAGGGCGAATCACCAATGACGCCGTAAATCGATTCATGCCGGGCAATCATCTTCTTCAAAAGCAGGGCAAAACGTTTGGCAGCCGCAGGGGTAAATATGATCTGGCTGGCCTTGTCAATGACAAGCTCAGCGCCGGCCCCGATATCCTTTGGTTCACCAGCACCAAAAATAATCGTTATCTCTTCCCTGCTCTCTACAAACCGGAAATCATTGGCAATGAATCCTGTATGGCTGGTATCATTCATACATAGCCATCCTCAAACACCGACACTCGTCCAGCGCTTGAACCGTTTTTTACCCTGCCGCTTCGCAAGATCCCTAAAAGAGGATCTGTCAATCATACTCCTGGCCGAAGGTGCCTCGCCAGTCACGACCTTCCAGCCAATCATACCGGCGATTGCGGCCCCTGCACCGGGATACCGAACAATCCCATCTCCAACCGCCGCATCGTCAGGATATGCCGCTTCAGACGGTATTGTCTTGTGCACAGGGGAATACGCCTCCGACACAGCCGCAAGGGAATTGTTGTCCCACAAGGATTTGGGGGCCTCTTGTGACTGCGTATCTTCCTGGCCGGTCGTGTCGTCCTGCAAAGGCTCCTCATTCGCTGCCGGCTTATCGTTATCACCCTTAACACCAGCAGGTACTTTCTTGTACGCACCTGGATGATAATGACTTGCAGTGGCCTCCCCGGCAAAACCGGCCAGAGCGTGACTATCATGGCTGACCAGCCAATGAACGCCTGTCGATTCAAGGGAAATACCATTATTGCCTGATAAAATATCCTCGAGCATGGAAAAATCCACGCTATGGACCGTGCCAATATTCCGTCCGCCTTCCAATTTTTCCTGGGTATTGGCAATAAGACTTATCGTATCCAGGCGGACCACGGTTTTCGTATCCTGCGTTTTCGGCTCAATCGTTACCCGGCCATAGGTGTCTATTATGAGATCATCGGCCAGGCTTCCCACAAAAGTATCATGACCAGCGCCGCCCATCATGACATCCAGTCCATCACCACCATCCATCCAGTCATCGCCGCCGATAAAATGGTTGATTGTTTCAACCAGATGCCAGCTGCCATCCGTAAGAGTTACCTGGCCTCCGTCACCAAATATGGCATCCCGGTCCGAACCGCCGTAGATATCATCATCGCCGTTACCACCGATGAATATATTGGTGCCGGCCATGCTGCTAAGGAGATCTCTACCGCCGATTGCCGGATCCGTATTATAAACCAGGGCGGGAATTCCGCTGTCATATTCTACAGAACCGTTATCCCCGATAAGTATGTCGTCACCGGTCCCGGTTGCCGCCGTATCACCGCCCGGCCCGGCAATGATGTGTTTATCCCCGTCACCGGTAGCGATGGTATCCGGACCGCCGGAATCAGGCACCAGGCTCCGGATCTCATCCAATTGCAACCGGCCAACCGGCCCTGTGTATCTTATTTGACCGTTATCTCCAAAAATAATGTCTGTGCCGTCACCGGTGGCAATATCATCAGAGCCCATACCGCCAAATACAGTACTGTTCCCGTTACCCAAGTGTCGGTCGTCTCCAGCACCAGGGGAGTTCCGTCCGTATCATAGGTGATCCGGCCGTTGTCGCCGATCACCACGTGATCGCCTTCACCGGCCGTGGTCTGGTCGGAACCAAACCCGTCTATGATCGTTTTGTGGCCATTACCGGTGTTAATTATGTCATCACCGCCAGCCGACGGCTCCGTAGAAACAACCCCGGACAGGACCAGGTCATCCATGCTGCCGGATGAAACAATCCGGCCATTATCGCCGAAGATGACATCGGTGCCATCGGCAGTGGTGATTATATCATCCGCCATACCGCCAAAAACGACACCGTTGCCATCATCCAGAGTGATAACGTCATTCCCGCCGTTAGCATTATTGGCCGCTGTATCGGTGGTTTCAAAAAGAACGGGGTTGCCGCCGTTGTAATTAATATGGCCGTTGTCACCGATAACAATATGGTTGCCGATACCTGCATCGACATTGTCAGCCCCGAACCCGCCGACCACCGTCTTGTCGCCGTTCAGGGTGATGACCGTATCATCACCGCCGGCAGAAGGCTCCACCGTAACGATGTCCTGTAGAACCAGATCATTCATTGACCCGGAACTATCCACCGTACCATTGTCGCCCAGGACCACATCAAGCCCGTTGCCCGAGGTCAGTTGATCGCCGCCCATGCCCCCGAGGAACACATTGTTACCGTCGCCCAGGGTGACCGTGTCGTCACCGCCGTACCCCGCGTTGGCCGCCGTGTCAATCGTTTCAAAAATATCGGGATCGCCGTTGGTGTCGTAGGTGATCCGGCCGTTGTCACCGATAACAATATGGTTGCCGGCCCCGGCCGTGAACCGGTCGGCCCCGAACCCGCCGACCACAGTTTTGTAACCATCGCCGGAGTCAATAACATCCGCGCCACCGGTAGATATCTCGGTAGACACGATCCCGGACAGCTCCAGGCTGCCCGTAGGGCCGGTGTAGGTTATCTGGCCATTGTCGCCCAGGATGATGTCCGCACCGCCACCACTCGTGATATCGTCATTGTCACCATCACCCAATGTAATATCATCATCCCCTCCGTACTCGGGATGATCGGCCGTGTCGGTCGTCTCCAGCACCAGGGGAGTTCCGTCCGTATCATAGGTAATCCGGCCGTTGTCGCCAAAAACGATGTTATCCCCGTCCCCGGACGTTATGCTGTCACCGCTGCCGCCGCCGAAAACAACATTATCACCCTGCCCGGCGTCGATGGTATCGGCCCCGCCCGTGTCAATACTGGTCGTTTCGACCTGGGTCACCGAACCGGTCGTATACAGCCGTACGGTCCCCGCAACCTGAGTAATAATGCCATGATCGCCGAAAATAATATCATTGCCAAGACCTCCGGCAATGGTGTCGCTTCCCGGCGCTCCGGTAGTCACAACCGTTAAATCGTGATCCGGCAGGTTAATATTAAATGCGGAATCGCCGTAAATATGGTTGTTTCCACCCGTGCCGTAAATCTCGTCATCCCCTTCGCCGCCGGCTATGTGATCGTCTCCCTGGCTGCCGTAAATAAGGTCATCACCGCCGCCGCCGTAAATGGCAACACCCGCTGTCGACAAGGAGGCGTCAATCGTGTTGTTCCCAACCCCGGCAAAGACGTTGGCTGAATCGGAAGGCGTGCCGGCCGTTGAAGCATAACGGCTGCCGTCATCCGATGTATCACCGAAAAGAATCAAAGGTGATCCGGCCCCGCCGCCGCCGGTGGCAATCAGGTGATCATCACCACCGCCGCCGTGAACGGCCGTAATGGTCCCCGCAGCCGTATCGGTCACGGTAAAAATATCGTTACCCGTTCCCAGGAGCACTTCCACCGTCTGCATGTCGCTGTAAGTTATAGTGGATCCCATCCCCAGTCCGGAAATGGTTGTATCGGAAAGCAGACCAGTATCATCAGAAACGCTGGAATCATCATACACCGTCATCCTGTTGACAACCGGATCCGTCTCCGGAGGAATGACAGGTTCAGGCAACGGCAAAGTATCGGTCTCCCAGGGCAGCATCACCCCTGAAACCAGTGAATGATCCAGGGAGCCAAGGCCACTGTCGATAGTGAGCGAGCCCTGGATCCGGTCCGCCTCGTGCGTAAGAACGGGGAAGGCCATGCCAGTTGAGACAACTGTCTTTGTCACATCACCGGCAACGCTGAAAAAATCGCTTCCCTTACCGCCGATAACGGTAGTCGCGGTGCCTGCAAGGGTACTCTGTATATAGAAAGCATCATCGCCCTCCAGGCCGTCCACATCCCGGGCCCATATGTTGGTCATGTCTATGTTCAGGCCGGCCCCGTAAACACCATCCTGGTTGACGACCAGCGCGTCAGCCAATTCCGTGCCCATGACATCAGCCCGGTTTGAGCCGGTGCCGCCATCAATATCCACGGGTTCCTTAATGACGTAAGAATCGTCAGCCGCCAGGACAAAAGCCCTGAAGATATATGCATCATTATCGTTGCCGCCCTGAAGATCAAGGGTCGCCTGGTTGTTGTAGACTACAAAAAGATCATTCCCCATTCCACCGTCAGCAATGGTTGCGTAACTGACCCCCTTGCTTAAAAAGCCGTGGGTCGTCTCGACCGTTTCCGTGTCAAATTCGTCACCGGGAAGAATGCCGGCCGCAGCGTCCCGCTCGGAGCCAAAGAGCTGGCCGACATGAAAATAGTCGCTGCCGGCGTCGCCGTTTAAGGTTGTAATTATACCATTGTCATCGCAGTAAAAGGAGTCGTCACCCAGCCCGCCATTTATGATCAAGCCGCCGTTGAGCGTGGCGTCGTAGTTGACCCGTTCGACTACCGCTCCGTCGAGTGCGGCCACGAAATTCTGCCGCAGCAGGAAGCTGTCGGCGTCATCCGTACCATTGATGGTCAACAGGTCCGCATCGGCACCAACCGTGCCCGAATCATGGACATTAACAATATAATCGCTGCCGCCGGGAGTGAGGTTGACAATATAGCTGTCAACGCCCTCCTCACCGTCAAGGTTGACCGTGTCACGCACACCAATGGTATCGCTGGTCAAAGGCGGCATTTCATCCACGACAAAGGTGTCATCACCATCGTTCCCCAGGGCATTGGTCATACCACTGACTGAGCAGATGTGAACCAGGTCGTCGCCTTCGCCGGCTTCTATTTCTGTAGGCGTATTAAAACCACCTGCCATGGGTGCCAGATCAAGAACGACCTCATCATCATCTTCATTGCCATACACATAAAGGTGCTCAGCGGATATGGATCCCCACAACTCGATGATGGAGCCGACGTCGGGCGCGTCCGGATCGGGTTGGGCAACATCGTGATAGTCACCCCAGATGCGAACATCGTGCGCGGCATTGATAGTCGCCTCATCACCGAGATAGTGGTCAACGCCGCTTACCCAGGTCAGCGCTATGGTGGTACCTGCAACGGCATCGGCCTCGGTGGCAGCCAGGCCCACTTTATCGGGATCAACAGGATCAACCGCTACATAATACGTTTCGCCATCCACCAGGCCGGTAATTTCTCCACCACCTGAGTGATAAACCACGGCCTGCCCGGTATCAAAACCGTGTGGACCGATATCGATAAGGTTGCCGGTGATATCACTGCCACCAAACAGATCCGACTGTCCCGAGAGATAAACATTATCCCCGGCCCGGAGAAAGACATGGGCGTTTTCGGAAGTGACTGTCACACCGCCTGATATGGTAATATCATCACCGGGACCGGGTGAATCATGGGACCAGAGAATAATGGTCCCACAAGCGGTCATGTCCTCGATAACGGTAATTGGGCTTGAGGCTCCGATATTGGCGTCTGCGCCGCCGGAATAGCCAGGGTCGGTATCGGTGACACCGCCAACTGTCAGTGCCCCTGAGTTCTCGATCCATGACGTTCCGCTGGTGGTTTTGCCTTCGATGTTGCCCACCTGCGTCGCCAGAGCCTTACCCTCAGCACCTATGTCGTCACGGGCAAACAACCAGGTTTTGCCCGCAAGCACGTTGGGGCCGCTGTCTGCCCGGCCGTTTGTTATGCTGCCGGTCAGGGCTGATATGAAAGCCGTTCCGGCAGGCGTGGAGACCGTATTAACGGCAAGATTACCCAGTGTTTCAACAATATAGGTGTTAAATTCGCTGCTCGAAGTCAATGTCCCGGCAGCGGAAAAAGCGCTGTCAATATCCAGTGCGTTACCCCCTGACGCACCGATAGCGCCATAGTCAGCAATCAGCGTAATACTGTTGCCCACAACATCTGCCTCCAGATCATCTGCAGCGTCCAGGATGGATGAATCCGCACGCAACCGGACATTGCCGGCCGTGGACCGGACTTCTCCCACCAGCATGTTGGTAGTGACTTCATCCATAAAGATATCAGACATTGCCTGCGCATCAATGGCACCACCCTGCAGATCAATCTCAAGGATCCGGTCCGTGGTGCCGATATATCCACCGGCCGTAAGCGATGCCGAAGTGGCGTATATATTCCAGTAACGGGTAGTGGCATCGTCATCATCCGGATCGATGATATTGTTATCCGCGGTAAGTTCCACCGTGCCGTTGGCAAAAACCTCGGAAACAGCCAAATCGCCGCTGATTTCTTCAATATAAATATCCTGGCCCGCCCGTGCGGTGAGCGCCGGATCCGTACCTGTCATATCAATAAGCAGCGGCGCGGCTTCGCTGCCGACACTTCCCTGAGAAGCCTCGATGATCAAGCCGTTACTGATGACGTTTGCCGCCAAATTACCTGTCTCACCATCCAGAACATTGCCCCGTGCCTTGAGCCGCACCTGGCCGTCCGAAGTCAGCTGATTTATATGCAAATCACCGGGCTGATCCGAGCCAAGGTAAGCGCCGTCTGCGCCGGCATTAACGGTAACCAGTCCGGACGCTTCGATATCAAGAGTTTCAGTCAAATTGATAACGACCCGGACCGCTGTCCGGTCGGTATCATCTGCCTCCATCTCAGTGCCGGTGTCATCGTAAAACGTTACGTCTTCACGTTCCGCTGCAGCCAGAGCCAACTTCTCATCATCAGTAAGAGCGTCGCTCAGGGGCAGATTGATATCCACCTGTCCGTCCGCCACGCCAATACGGCCGGATGCCACCAGAGCCACATCATTGCCAACAACGTTCGGATCTTCGATAGTCGTGGAACTCCCCGGCACACTCTTTGGGCGCAGAATGCTGGCACTGATGGAATTTTTGAGCTGGCTCTCGCTCCAGACGCCCCGTTGCACCAGTACATCGCCGTCGGAAAAATAGTGGTCGGAACCACTGACATGTGTAAGCGAAATAAGTGTACCGGCATTGGCGTCCTCCTGGGTGGCGGCCAGACCGATCAGTTCGGGATCATCCGCATCCACTGCCACATAGTATGTTTCGCCGTCCACCAGGCCGGTAATTTCTCCACCACCGGAGTGATAAACCACGGCCTGGCCGGTAGTAAAAACATGGGTGCCGACCCGAATAGTGTCACCGGAAATCTCGGCAGCACCGAAACGCTGATGAAGCGTTACGTCATCCACATCATACGTCCAGGTATCGTCATACGTGGCCGTAATATTACCGTAAGTTTTATGGAGCGTATGATACTCGGTGGTGCGCATGTTCTCCAGGGTAATGATAGCAGCGTCTATTTCCGCAGGGGTCATACCCTGTCCGGCGTAATAGTCACGGTATGCAGCCTCTTCGGAGGCAGACAGGGTTACCTGAAAATCAGGATCGTAGACAGAAGGATCGGCCTGCATATTCCGGTAAATCCAGTAACTCCGGTAATCACGGGTTTTGACGCTTTCATAGGCGTCAATGGTAGCGTCAAGGCTCTGCTGGGCCGTAGTCCCGGTGGCCAGCATACGGTCCCAGAGGTCCATCAACTGCTGTTCCGTCCGGGTATCACGAATCTCGTTGGTGTTGACATCGGCCAGATCACCGTTTGCTACCACCAGGCGCACATTACCGTTGGTTTCCAGGCTCCAGAGATTTAAAGTGCCGTCCGTCTCCGTGATAAAAACATCACCAGCGGCAACAACCTGGAGCTGATCCCGCTCGCTTGTCCCTGTATTTATGTTCAGGGACAAGGCGTCAACTGCAGGGGTTGCTGCCGTACCACCAGTCCCGAGCGAACCTATATCGCCGTACCGGGCAACCAGGTCAATCTTTCCGCCCTGAACCAGGCTGCCGGCGTCTTGCGCCAGGATACTGCCGTAGGCTGTCAGGGCCACATCACCAGACGTGTTATCGGTGATCACATGGTCGACCTTGAGGTCACCGGAAATCTCCTGAATACCGATATCTCCGGCAATGGAAAAGGCATTCAGCCGGCCGTCGTAAGCATCGTTCAGGTTGATCCGCAGATCAGATTCTGTCCCGATACCCGAAGCGGCCGTCAGATCAATATTCTTTCCCCCGACCGAGGCTGTCCCATTGTCAAGTTCGATCCGGCCTCCGGTAGAGATCAAGGCCGTGTTGCCCTCTGCGTTTTGGACAGAGTCGTTTACCCGGATATCACCGGCTGAAGTGACATCGACCCTGATCCGGGGATCGCCGGCCTCATAACCGATGAATTCTATATCAATCGGCCGGTCAGCCCGGATGCTGTGGGCATGAATATCCTTGTAGGGCTTGGTTTCCGTTACCCTGCAGTAGTAAGTTTTTTTACCCGTCCAGGACGATTCTTCCCAGGTTTTACGTTTGGTTGTTGTGCTTCCGGTAGTCACCCGCCGATAATCATAAGAGTAATCGGCTCCCACGCTGCCAGAGTCCTTCATGTACTCGGCGCCGGGCAGACGATAAATATCGCCCACATTCTTCTTAGTGGGACCACTGACAATGTTATCCGGGTCGGAAACCAGGGCGTCGATACCGAGCCAGCTGGACGAAGCATAGGTGGTTTTGGTTTGCTCACTGTAGTCCTGGCCGTTGGACCAGTAATACCGCATACCGGCCATGGGGTCATAAACAGCGGTGCGAACTCCATCTGTGCCTACAATCGGCGCCGAAGGCGTATCCCCCAGATAGTACTGCGTCGTTTCCACATGGTTATCGACGAACCGATACTCCGTCACCCTGGGATTGCCGTCTCCATCCAGATAATCCGGGGAGGTGTCGGTGATCTTCAGCAGGCCGTCCACGCCATGGCCGGTGTCAAGAGTATTGGTTACCAGCGTGTAGTCGGTCTGATTATCAATATTGATACTGCCGTAACCGTTCATCACCTTCAGCTGACCATTGCCGGTGCTGAGAATCCGGCCGAAAAGCTGCATGTAACCACCCTGAATCCTGACCGATTCAGTCTCCAGCCGGTCCAGTCTGGCATTCCAGTACACGTCAATATTTTCATCGGGATCGTTAGGCAGCTTGAAATAGACGTAATCGGTAGTTTCCAGGCCGGCGTCTGACAAGGTCAGATCTGCGGCGTCTATATCACCGGACCGGTACTGGGCATAGGCCGTCTCAGCGGCGGTAATCTTGGCCGCCTCCCCGGCTTCAATGGTAACGGTCCGATCTGCCATACCACTCTGAATGAGGCCGTTTATGTTCAAATAGGCTGCGCTGATGTAGATATTATTGGCTGCGATAATGTTCGAATCAGGGACCGTGTGCAAGGCGTCATAAACCGCCCGTTCCAGGGCCGACCCGGACGCATCACCTGTCACACTGGGGCGATCCGTCTTGGCGGCCTGAGTGATGTCTGCCACGCCCTGCCAGAGGGTTCCGGGATTGCCACCTACATTGAAAAGTGAATCGGTGTAGGTCTGCACAAAATCCTTACCGGCGTTGAGGACCAGCGTGCCTACATTCACATTACCGGTTGAAATGACACTGCCCTCCCCTGTAACGGTCAGGGTAGCCAGAATAGCATAAATATCCCCGGTCAGCTCAATATCCGGCGTACGCACATCTTCATAGTCTGGATCACCGGCGTAGGGCGGATCATCTACATTAAACGTATTGGTAATTGTTATCTGCGGAGTGCCGCCGGTAGCTGCGGTTTCGATCTCGGTAAAGGCAGGGGCGGTATCCTTATCCTGGTTGATATCTTCGATCTCGTTATTGCTGCTCACATCCTGGTCATTAAAAACTACCCGTCCCCCCTGGTTGTCAGGTATTGTGATGCGGTTAATCCTCAGATATGAAGGACTGTGGTTGACAATGTCCACCGTCACAAGGTTCGGGGCATCCAGTTTACCTGAGCCGTAAAAATTATCAGCCCTCACAGTGATGGTGCCGGCCTGCGCCCAAACATCGTCGACGGTGATGTAAGGGACAACATACGAACCGCTATAAACGTAACGCTCTTCCCCGGTATCCGGGTCCGTTACCAGGGTAGCCAGGCCAAGGTCCCGCATCTGCTGTTCCACCCGGTCGATCTCGGCCTGGAACGCGGCTTCGGAAATAGTGTCACCGGCATACTCTTCCAGCAGACTGTACCAGTGCTCCCGTTCCTGGATAAGATTCTGAGCCAGGGACTGTTCACTGGTAGTAAAGGTTATACCGTCGGTATGCCTTATGACTGTACCGTCCACATCAATCTCCAGGGCTTGATCCTTGAAAACCCCTACCTCGACCGTGCCGTCGATGGTGACTCTGCAGTTGGTTTCCAGAGTGCTGGTGCCACCTTTCATCTCCTCGGATATGCCATCGGAACCGAGCATGCTGTCGATACCGTCAGCCACGGCCGACATCCAGTTTTTACCGGAACCGTAGGCCCGGATTTCGGCGTTACCATCCTGTTCGGCAAACAGGTTGGCGTCCCGTGCCAGCCGGATATTGGTGCCGCTGCCCACGCTAATGCTGTGATCCTGTATAATCTCGCCATGTGACTTCAAAAAGCTGATGGGCAGGGCCGAAGCATTAAGTTCATCGCCGTGAGATGTAACATGAAAATAGTTAAGATTGCCGTCGCGGTCCCGGCCGGACAGGAGGTTCATGTCTCCCATGGCCTCGATATCGCTGTTCTCGCCGATGACGACCTGGTTGTTGTTGTGAATGCTTGCCAGGCCGTCCACTTTACCTGCCGAGGCCAGGCCGTAGGTTTTAACCTGGGGCTCCACCTTGAGCACGCCGCGGGTCAGGGTTTCCATGTCTATATCGCCAACCGTATTGGCAATAACATTATCACCTATCTTGGCGACGGCATCGTTGACATCGGCCTTGATCCAGGAGGTTACACCGGAGCCGACAATAACACCGCCGGAATCGAGCTTGACGTCATCATAGGCTTCCACATCATTATAAGCCCTCAGGTAAAAATTGCCGGGATTATAGATGCTGCCAGTCACGTGTATTGACCCGCGTGTACTGGCCAAGTTCCGCCCGGACCATGGAATCTATATCGTTGGTGGCCCATGACCCCGAAAATCCAACAGCCGAGGCCTGGGTGGAGTCGGTCTGGCTGTCGAACCGGGCGGTATGATCGGCACTGATGGCAAGCGCCGACACTTCCAGCTGCGAATGGTCGGTGGCCGTGCCGTCCTTAATATAGGCGCGGGTCACACTGTCGGAGGTGGTGTTGGCTTCAGCCGCTGCGCCGGCCACCACGCCGCCGCTGCCCGCCTCGGCTGAGGCAAAGGTATAATCATCTCCACTGGCATCAATGGAAAGCGAGGGGCCATCCCCTTTACTATAGGTAACCGCCTGTCCGGTGTATAAGTTGTGACCGTCCCCCAGGTTAATGGCATCCCTTTCGGCATCCAGGTCGAATTCCGGTGAAAAGCTTATCGCCTGAGCATTATTGCGCTGATATGGAGTAAACGAATGAAGAGCACCGTACACCGCCGGGTCGGAAAGATCCAGCGTTACCGGATTTTCAGCAGTCGCATTTAAAAAGGTATCGGCTATCTTCACCTGCCGGGGATCAACAATATCGAAAGTATGACCGGTTCCTGTAGCCACGGAGGGATCAAGATGAATGATGTGCGGATTGACAGCCGTCAGGCTGTGGTCGGAGCCGGTCGCCACGGTGCCGTCCGGCGTAATGGCGGTGCCGGAACTGTCTTCCAAACGAACCGCATTGCCGCTTACCTCCGCAATATAATAAGTTTCACCGTCAACCAGGTTGCCAACAGCGGTATTGTCCTCACTGCCCATGGAGTATATAACCGCATCGCCGACCTGCAGGCCGTGATCCGCGCCGAGGTCAATCCAGTCACCGCTGATATTCGAGGCCGGGTCAAAACCATGCACCGCGTCATGCAGCAGTGCAATACGGTTCCCGGACACCTCGACCTTATAGGTCCTGTTATCTTCCAGGCCGCCCACGGCTGTACCGCCGCCGGCACGGTAAGTGACCTCATCACCGGTCTGAAGACCATGACCTGCGCCCAGGTCAATCCAATCACCACTGATATCATCGGCAGGGGTAAAATCGCGGGAATCATCCAGCACCACGTAATACACCTGTCCATCGGTCAAACCACCTATAGCATCACCACCGG
>MZGQ01000026.1 GCA_002085115.1 Desulfococcus sp. 4484_241 | reverse complement strand
GTCCCCCGGACGCCCAGCACGGCGGTCGGGGTATGAAGCACGGGACGGGCATCCCTGCCGAGATATGGCCTGATCCTGGACCAGAGGTAACCCAATGCAAGCCGGAGGATCTGCCGGGTATCTTAAATTTAGCTGGTAATAGTAAATCCAACTGGTATCAATAGAAAGGCGTTTTGGGGTTTATTTTGAACAACAATGAGTTTGAACATGTTGCTTTTTACTGGTATACAACAACAGTCTTCCAGAGGATTTCATGAAGCACCGGGGCCAGGCTCAGGGTGCAAGGCCCGATTATAAATGTGGAGGCATCAGACCGTGACCATTTTGACAGGCGGGAACTCTTTGACAAGAAAAATCGTTTTTCTTGTCTGGATCATTTCCATCGGCACCGTATGTGTACTGTCCCTTCTGCCGAAAGTTTATACACCTGTTTCTTTCTGGAATTCGGACAAGGTATACCACTGCCTGTGGTATGCCTGGCTAAGCGGCTTGCCGGCCCTTGCCTTCAGAGAGGCAAGGGCCGGTTTTAAAGCCGGGCTTGCAATGTTTTTCCTTGGAGTTGTTCTGGAATGTCTGCAGTTTTTCATCCCGGGACGGTTTTTCTCTATTGCAGACATTGCTGCAAACGGAGTGGGAGTGTTGGTTGGAGCCCGGATTGGAAAGGTAATAAGCACAAAAACCGCGAAGCGGAAATAAACCGCAAAAACAGCTACAACATGCTTTTCAGCGGTCCTGAGGGTGAAGCAAGGCTGGCCAGGGCAAGAGAACATAAAGGGCTGGTCGCATCCCCCCTGCACAAGGCACTGCTGGAACCGGATACGGTCCTGGTGTTTGGAAACGGCGTCCACATCACTCATATCATTCATGCCCTCTGCTATGACTACAAGGCTCCTATTGTGTCAGTGTTCGAAGGGTTCGGAGAATCCTGCCTGATGGGCGGGTTGCTTCCGTTTCTGACCAGCCAGCCCCAGGTCGTTATCCCAGGCATGGGAGACCGTGCGTTTGCGGGAATCACACCGGACGAAATAGGCATAGGGTTCCCTGCCGCCAGTCTGCCGACCGTGGTGGAAAATCTGTTTAAAACCGGCGGTCCGATGAATATCGGCATGCCGTTTAAAACCATGATGCCATCCAATCTCACAGAATCCATAACTCCCGGCTTTGCATACCTGAGAAAAGTGGTGGATGAAAAAAAGAACAAATAAAGATGGCAGCAGCCAATGGCGGTTATTTGTGGGGTTGATGTCAGTGCTGTCCGGTTAGATATTTGCATGAACAGACGGTAAAAAAATAAAAAGATGAATTTTTTGCTTGACTTTTAAGAAAAGTTCTCGTCAATTTGCAATATTATTAATTATTGCAAAGAGTTATTTGAGTGCCACGTAAATCAACGATACCGGTTAAACCGGATACTGGTTCTTGCAGGTAAGAAGGGCCATCGTGGTGTCGAGCATGCGATTGGCAAATCCCCATTCGTTGTCAAACCAGGCCAGCACGCTTACGCCGGTTTTGCCGCTCACCCGGGTCTGTGTTCCGTCTATAACCGCCGACCTTGGGTCGTGGTTGAAGTCGCACGATACAAGCGGCATCTCCGTATAGCCCAGAATCCCGGCAAGCGGGCCGGCAGCGGCCTTTTTGAAAATGTCGTTTACCTTTTCCACCGTGGTTGGGGATGTTACCTGCACGGTGAGCTGCATGGCGGACACGTTGGTTATTGGAACCCTGAGTGCGATGGCCTGGAACCGGTCTTTCATATGGGGAAGAATACGGCCTATTCCCTCCTGGAGCTTTGTGTCCACAGGTATTACAGACCGGCTGGAGCTTCTTGATTTTCTAAGATCACGGTTGTGGTAGGCGTCTATAACCGGCTGGTCGTTCATTATGGAATGGATGGTCGTTGTTATGCCGTGGATTATACCAAGCTCCCTGTCAAGTGTGTGTATGACCGGTACTATGCAGTTTGACGTGCACGAAGCATTGGATATTACGGTGTGCTCCTTTTTCAATGTTGTGTGATTGATGCCGTAGACTATTGTTGCGTCAACGCCTTCTGCAGGGCATGAAAAGACAACGCTGCCGGTTCCGCTTTCAAGGTGGCCTTCGGCAGTGTCCCGGTCGGTGAACGTTCCGGTGCATTCCAGGACTGCGTCGATATCAAGCTCACGCCATGGCAGGTCTTTGATTTCCTTTTCAAAGGATACGCGGATCGGGTCGCCATTAATGCAGAGGAGATCCTTTTCCCATTTAACCTCGCCTGCAAAACGGCCGTGGGTTGAGTCAAACATGGTCAGATGCGCCATTGCCTCTATGTTTGAGACATCATTTATCGCGACTATGGAAATGTCACTGTTGCGCGCGGACTCGTACAGCGCCCGCAGAATGCAGCGGCCGATTCTTCCGTAACCGTTTATTGCGATGCGAAACGGCATATTATTTTCCCTTGAAAAAACTGCGTATTACACAAATCATGGATGCGGATTATATAATCTTTTGAAAGTGCTTGCAACCACCACGCAGCCCCTGCTGTGGCCGGATATATTACCTGAATTTTGCACGTAACTTTCCGCAATTAGCCTTCGGTTATCGAATCGACACTGAATTATTTCAATAGCTTACAGTGCAAGAATTTCAAAATCCGACAGACCATCAAACTTGGGCTAAGAAACTATTTGGCAAAAAGAATAAGAGTGCCCTGTCTTCATGAATCCCTTGGGCAAAACATGCTGTAAAAATCGTCTGATAAATTACATGGTTTTCCAGGATTTTTCCCGGCGGTCTTTATACAAACCAAATGGAAAGCCAAACACCTGGTAACCGGCAGACAGACGAAAATTTACTCCCATCGCCAAAAAAACAAGGCCGTCATTTATACCCGGAAAACGGGTAGAGACGGCCTTTTTAACCTGGTTGTTTTTTGCTGTTTATTCTTTTTTGTCATCCTGTGCAGATGGTTCGTCATCCTCCACGACAGGCCTTGGCAGCATGCCTGCGCGCTCTGCGATTTCGGGAACCTTGTGCTCCCACTCTATGGCCATAAGATGAACGCCTGCAACACCCTTTGTTTCCTTCAACTCCTGGATCTGCTCGCAGGCTATCTTTATGCCCTCGTCTGCCACCTGTTTTTTGTCAACTCCTTTCAGGCGTTTGATTATCTCCTCAGGGACATCCATGCCAGGCACCTTCTTCTGCATATACCGGGCCATACCTATGCTCTTCATTGGAGTTATTCCCGCAAGGATGTATACCTTTTCAGTCAGGCCCATGTCGTCTGCCTGCTTGATCCATTCGCGGAACCTGGCCATGTTGAATATGCACTGAGTCTGGATAAAATCGGCCCCTGCCTCTATCTTTTTAGCCAGACGATGGACACGCCATTCCAGAGGATCTGCAAACGGGTTTGCCGCCGCACCTATAAACATCTTGGGAGGCCCGCTGATATCCCCTCCGCTCTGGAACTTGCCCTCATCCCGCATGGTTTTTATCATGTTGACCAGTTGAATCGAGTCGATGTCGTACACACCTTTTGCAAAGGGGTGATCACCGAACTGCTGGTGATCGCCGGAAAGGGCCAATATGTTTCTTATGCCCAAAGCGTATGCGCCCAGAATATCCGCCTGCATGGCAAGACGGTTGCGGTCGCGGCACACCATCTGGTAGTTAGGCTCAACACCTTCCTGCATAACTATAAGAGATGTGGCCCAGCTTGACATCCTGACCACAGCGGTCTGGTTGTCCGTTATATTGGCCATATCAACGTTTCCTTTCAGGAAACGCGCCTTTTTCCTTACGTCCTCGACGTTAGTGCCTCTTGGGGGGCCGATCTCACCGGTAAACGCAAAATGCCCGGCCCGAAGAATTTTTTCAAGATGACTGCCAGCTTTCATTGTTTCAAACTCCCGTTGTTCAATATGGGTTCCATTTTAAGCATCTTCATCATATCTGTAGTACACGTCCTGGCTCCGGCATATGCTGCGTGCCGTACGGATAAGATAGGGGATGTCTATGCCCATGGGACAGTAGCAACGTGTGCACAACACACACCGTTTCCACAAGATCGGCTTCATCTCCTCCAGGGTCACCCTGTCCACCTTCCCCTTTTTCTTGTAAATAACGCCAAGTGTTTTCAAAAACTTATAGGAAGGCATGTACCTGGGATCCTTGTTTCTGGCCTGAAACAGAAAACAGCTTTCCGCGCACATGCTGCAGTGTGCACAGGCCTTCATGGACAGCTCGATCTTGGCCTTGTTCTTGTCCAGTATATTTTTTATTTTTCTGTGATCTACACCCTTTGTATTTTTTTTCATCTTTTCATCTTTCAGTTTTTTTATGCGGCAAACTGTTTTAAGCCGCGTCTACCATCTTCTTTTTCCGTTTCCAAGGCTGTATTCGCTGGCTACTGCAAAACGGAAAACAAAGAAAAACAGCATGTGAACAAACTTGGTAAACGGGATCGCCACAAGCATTGCCTCTCCAAGAAGCATGTGAACCGTTATAACCAGCTTATAATCGCAAATCTGATGATAAGCCAGATACCCCGTAATAAAAGGACCTGCTGCCAGCCCGAGAAACAGGTAGTCCCAAAAAGAGGAGATGATTCTCACACGTTCTGAAAAAACTCTTCTTGCAAGAAAGTATCCCGCACATATGATCACAACGGTGGTGAGTACATCGGAGAACCGTTCCGGGAACGAACAGAGGCTGACTCTCCATGCGTTGTCAAGCAGTATATTGTGCCCCAGGACAAAAAGCGGTGTGATGACAAGGCAAAGATGAAAAAGCGTTGTAACGGCAACTGTAACCGGGCTGGAACCGGCCACAGACAGCCTGATGCGGTAGGACAGCGGAAGTTTATTTTTGCCATCTGCCTTTTTAACACGCGGCACATAGGTCTCATCCGGCGGACTTGTAAGTCTCCACATCCGGACCAGCTGGGCCGCCGAGCCGACAATAAAAACGGCAAAGGCCACCCATACGAGAGGGCCCCGTGCAAGATCGTATATAAGGTTTAACGGGTCCATTGTTGCTCCACGTTAAAATTTTTATCGATTACTTTTCTACTTTTCCTCTTTGGCATACAGATGCTCATACTGCGGCTGCACAATTGTTCTTGGCGTAGAGTTCTGCCACTCCATGGCCAAATGGATCTTTTTGATATCGTCCAGCCGGTTCTGCTGCTTTAACCTGATGTATATATCGTTCCATGCGCAGGGAATCCATATGCCGCCGGTGTATGCCAGGACACACCTTCCGCATGCGCGGCACTTTTCCTCGTAAACCCCTATTTCCCTGTCCACACCTATGGCTACGGTGTTCTGCGCCGGGAAAACCGGTTTGGACGGATAGCGTTCCGCAAGCATCTGGACTCCTGCTCCGCAGGCCATGGACAGCAGGCAATCGTAGCGGACCACAAGGTCATCAAGTTCTTCGAGGCAGGCCGCGTTGCACTGCCGCTCCACCGTATAACCGTCCACCCGTGAATTTATACCCTTTTCCTCAAAAAGCAGCGTAAGTTCAGCGTTAGTGGTTTTAACCTCCCGCTGCCCTCCAGCCAAACAGACCGACACACAACCGCCGCACCCGACATTCAGGATCTTGGTATATCCCTTTACACTCTCGGCTATCTCTTCCAAGGGTTTACGTTTTACTTTTACCAATTTACATCCTCCATAATGGTGTTTAGTCTTCTTTTTTCACGTGGCACTCGCCGCACAAAACCGGGCCGGTGGGCCTTTTGTTGAAGATGAATTTTTCGTGGCATCCCATACACTGACGGTGGAAAGCCTCACGCTGGTGAACTTTGCTTTTCGGGGTGTGGCATGCGCCACACAGGATATCCGGGTTCCCATCTTCAAGGTCGCTTTCATCCAGCACGTTTTCTCCGGTTTCATCATAATTGTGATGACACTCTAAACAGTCATAGCTCTCGGTGTGAAGTTCATGCGGAAACACAACCGCCGGCCTGGATGTACTTTCCGGTATTGTAAGGACTATTTCTTCATCCTGGGCCGATGAGTAGGCCGCCGTAAAAAGAAGCGCGAGAAAAACGGTTCCCCCGCACAAAAAGGTAAGTATCCGTTTATGATAAAGCAGTTTTAACATCGAACCGGTGCTCCTTTTAAGTAAGCAGTGCAACATCCTCTGCCGCAACACTAAACCACAAAAGGTTATACTCTATGAAATTTATAAAGGTCATGTCAAGATTTTTGTTGCCAAAACCAGCAGCCACTTTTCCTTGCACCAAAAACTGCACAACGGCCTGTTTTTGCAAATCAAAAGAGATGTCAGGCGCTGGCCGGCCGCCGCCAACGCCTGCCTTGTCACCCCTGGCAAAATATGGCGCAGCATGCAGCCAAGGGCCAGGCCGGGTGTGCGGATGTTCAGTTTTGATGCTTTTTTCGGCAGGGGATGCCTTCAAAAGCAGATCGCCCCGCAAGGCCGGTCTTTGACCGTACGGGGCGATGAACTACATTCTATGCAGGGGAAAGGCCTGAATCAGGTGCCTTCCTCCCAGGTGTTCATATACTGTTTTTGCTCCTCGGTCATTTCATCGATTTCGACTCCCATGGCCTTGAGCTGCAAACCAGCGATCAGGTCGTCTATCTCTTCTGGAAGCTGTATCACGCCAACAGGCAGATTGCCTCTGTTTTTAGCGCCATACTCGCAGGCCAGGGCCTGGCCGCAGAAAGATGTTGACATGACCTCGCTTGGATGGCCCTCGGCAGCAGCAAGGTTGATAAGGCGGCCCTCGCCAAGAACAAACAGCTTCTTACCGTCCAAAACATACTCCTCCATGAACGGCCTTACACTTCTTTTGGAACTCGAAGCCTTCTCAAGACTGGCCAGATCCAGCTCAACATCGAAATGTCCCGAATTTGCCATGATTGCGCCGTGTTTCATCCGTTTCATGTGCTCCAGCCGTATCACGTGCTTGTTGCCTGTGACAGTGCAGAATATGTCTCCTATCGGGGCGGCGTCTTCCATTTTCATGACCCTGAACCCGTCGTAGTGCGCCTGCAGCGCCCTGAAATTGTTAACCTCTGTCACCACGACGTTGGCACCCATACCCTTTGCCTTTGCAGCCACACCCTTGCCGCAGCTTCCATACCCGCACACCACGAAGGTTTTCCCCGCATAAAGGAGATTCGTGGCCCTGAGGATTCCGTCAAGCGAGGATTGGCCGGTACCGTAGAAGTTGTCAACCAGGTGCTTGGTCTGGTTGTCGTTTACCGCTATCATCGGGTATTTCAGGGCATTGTCCTTCTCCATGGCCTCAAGCCTTATTATCCCTGTTGTGGTCTCTTCACACCCGCATATTATTTCCGGTATCAGGTCTGAATGGTTTTTGTGTATCTCCGAAACCAGGTCGCATCCGTCATCAATGGTGATTTGAGGCCTTGCCTCGATCACGTAATTTATATAGCGGTAGTAATCATCGGTGGTCTCACCCTTGTATGCCCAGACATTGACTCCTTCCTCGGCAAGTGCGGCTGCAACATCATCCTGCGTGGAGAGCGGGTTGCACCCGGTTATGAAAACCTGAGCGCCTCCGGCGCGAAGCACTCTTACAAGCACGCCTGTCTCCTTGGTTACGTGCAACGCCATGCCTATGCGAATTCCCTCAAGGGGTTTTTCCTGCTCAAACTTCTTTCTGACTTCCATCAGCGCGCCCATGTTAAGCTCGGCAAGTTCCAGGTTTTTTCTTCCCTGGTCTGCAAGACCGATATCCCTGACCTCGTAATTTTCTCCCTTGTCCATTGTCATTTCCGACTCCTCTTGCTTGATTAGGTTTTGTTATGGTTATTGTTTTTAATCGATGAAAACAGGTTTACCATCAGTCCATAGTTGACAGGAAATGTTTCCACACCTATTTCCGAAAACCCGGCGTCAGACAGCCATTTGTTTAGTTCCTGCCTGGAAAACCCGAACCATGCCCCCCCGATCTTGTCACGGACCGTGATGTTTTTGTGTTTGTCAAAATCCGCAACCAGAAACAGGCCGGCCGGCTTAAGCACCCGGTACGCCTCGGCCAGTACCTTGGCCGGCTCCGAGACATGGTGCAGCACCATGTTCATCACAGCGCAATGGACCTCTCCGTCCTTCAGCGGAAGGTACTCCAGTTCACCAAGCCTGATGTTAACGCCTTCAACGCCCTTGATTCTGGCGGCTGCCTGCTGCAGCATACCGGCGGAACTGTCAACGCCTATGACGTATGACGCCTTTTCGCACAACACCTCAGCCAGCGAACCTGTTCCACATCCAAGATCGGCAACCACACAGCCCGTCGGAATTTTACATACAGACTCATCTCCGAGCGAACCTGTCACAAGTTTTACAAAAAGGCTGTTGTTTTTGCTTTTCACGCCCGAATAATAGACAAATCCCCCATCCCGCCTTGGGCAAAGGAAACCTGAGTCCACAAGTATCTTAAGATGGCGGGATATCCTGGGCTGGACCATTTCCAAAACCGTAACTATCTCGTTTACGCTAAGCTCATAATGCAACAGAAGGTGAAACAGCCTCAGCCGTGTCTCTTCTGAAAGAGCCTTTAGTTGTTTAACAAGCAGCATAATATATGTATATTTTGATATATAAATATTTCTTAGCACCCTACATGCGGCAACAAACAAAGTCAACACAAAAAATCGTCCACCGGCTTAAAAACGGCTGTTATCAGGGAATGCGTGCACCTGTGAATCTACCGTGAAATCCTGAAGAATATCGGTTGTCCCCCGCGGCAGTAAGAGATGATTTCACAAAATTTCAGCATCCAGGTGACACGCGGAAAAACCTTGCCTGCCGTGGCCTCCAGGATAACCCTGCCAAAAACCAATCTGTGGATTTTGGGGAAATTGTTTGATGTTTTCCAGATTTATTGTATGATATATATAGACTCGACTTTCTGGCAGGCGGTACTCTATATTTTTAATGTTTTGTCATTGCCACGTTAAAACACGACTACAGCCGTAACAGTCTGCCACTGTTGGATTGTAAACATTCAGCCGGTTATTTTACTGTACCCATGCCTGGCCAAGACCGGTGTTTGAAGCATTACTTTAACCGAACCGTGGCGCAGAAAACGAAAAAGTCCGGTTTAAACCCAACAACAAAAGGAGGCTGCCATGAGTACCCAACCCTGGCCCACGAGTAACTGGCCCGAAGGAGTATCAAGGGAAATTTCCGATTTTGAGCACCCGCTTTTCTCCTTCCTGGATGATTCGGCTCGTGACTACCCCGACAAGGTGTACACCATCTTCAACGACGGTACCCGTACCTTTGCCCAGGTGAAGGATGCCGCGGATCGGGTTGCCAACTTCCTTGCGGCAAACGGCATCAAAAAAGGGGACCGGGTAGCCATCTTTCTTCCGAATCTTCCGCATTACCCGGAAATCTATTTTGGCATACTGAAAGCAGGCGGGGTGTGTGTAACCTGTAATCCGCTTTACACGCCATCGGAACTTAACTACCAATTAAAGGACTCGGGCGCAAAAATGGTTTTTTGCATGGACCATCCGCAGTTCTACCCGACAACGGTCCAGGCTATCCAGGAAACAGATGTTGAAAACGTTGTAATATGCAATGTCCTGAGCCCCCGGATGTTGACATAAACCCGTCTGAAGATCTGGCGCTTATAATCTACACCGGCGGTACCACGGGCGTTCCAAAAGGAGCGGCCCTCACACACACCAACTTCGTCTTTGACGTAAAAGCCATGGATGAATGGGTGGTAATCCCCCAAGAACCGGGGGGAAAACCGGAAAGAATCAGAAGGGGCGGATTCCACTGCTACCTCGGTATTCTGCCCTGGTACCACAGTTTCGGCATGACAATGTGTTTGCTTTCTGCGTGTGCCAGCGGAAGCCGCCTGGTGTGTGTTCCCGATCCAAGAGCCGGCAATCCTCCTTTCACAGAGGTGTTAAAGCTCATTGAAAAATACAGGCCAACGATCCTGGTCGCTGTGCCGACTATATTCTCGGCTTTTGAAACCCATCCCCACATAGACAAGTATGATCTTAGTTCCATCATATGCTGCGCCTCGGGCGGGGCACCGCTCCCGGTAGAGCTTGCAAAAAATTTCGAGGCAAAAACCGGGGCAATTATTTTTGAAGGTTATGGCCTGTCCGAAACAGCGCCTGTTATCACGGGCAACCCGAGCGACAGGAATCTTCGCAAGTTCGGTTCGGTGGGCTTCCCGATTCCAAACACCGATGTCAAAATCGTCGATACTGAAACAGGTCAAAAAGTGCTTCCCCAGGGCGAGGATGGAGAGATTGCCGTTTCAGGCCCCCAGGTGATGAAGGAATACTGGCGAAAACCGGAAGCCACAAAAGAGGTTTTTCGTGAAATCGACGGTAAACGGTACTTCCTGACCGGGGATATAGGTCATATAGATGAAGAGGGTTACATAATCATCACAGACAGGAAAAAAGACCTTATCCTTGTAGGAGGATTCAACTGCTATCCGCGGGAGGTCGAGGAAGTGCTGTACCAGCATCCCAAGGTTGCCCAGGCAGCGGTAATAGGCGTTCCGAACCCCAAGAGCGGGGAAGAGGTAAAGGCTTATGTACAGCTCAGGGAAGGAATGGAAGCTACTGAGCAGGAAATCCTGGATTTCTGCAAGGAACGTCTTGCAGGATACAAGCGGCCCAGAAGCGTGGAGTTCAGGGATTCACTGCCGACCTCACCTGTTGGCAAGGTCTTAAGAAGGATCCTGAAAGAGGAGGCAAAGGGCTGAGCCTGGCAACCATACAACAAAAAGATCAAACAACAACCGGGCCGGATGACCAGTGAACCGTACTCTTTCAGGGTTTATCCGGCCCGGCCTTTTTCAATCCCTGGTTTAACCGTTCAAAAAGCTTTTTCCTGCGTTCCTCCTCCTTTGCCTTGATCTGTGCGATCCGTTGTTCCCGTTCCTTTTGACCTTTTCTGAACCTTTCCAGTTCCTCGTCGATGCCCGCTTTAAGAGTCTCTTTGGGAAATTTCTCTATGGCAAGATGATCCCTGACAAAGAGCCTGACACCGTATGGCCCTTCCGTAATTTCGATCACCTCTCTTTGCTCCAGTTTCCTGCAGACCATATTTATTTCCTCAAAAGAGACCCGAAGGAACCTGCCGATATCCTCGATTGACGGCGGTTTGTCGTCAAGATAGGCAAGGACCCTGATTGCTGCAACAACGAGATGCGCCTTCTCATACGGTGAAAGTGCCTCCATACCATCTCTCTCCTTCAAAAAACCGTAAGGTTCCTGGTGTGTTGCGGCCCACTCCCTTCCCACTCTGCACTCAAGCTCTGTTATTTGGATGTGAATGTTCAAGGAACAATTATCAAAAGTACCCGTTGATTCAGTCATATATAATTGTAAAGGCAACAAAAGAACATCACCAGCGGAATTTCTCAAAGGATAAAACAAACGCCCCTTCCATTCAAGCATGAAAAGCAAGATATGCTATAAGCAGATGAAATGCCAGTGTTCCTGTTTGTGGGAACTGGTGCATATGGACGGGAGCGATCATGACAGGTTATCGCTGGCCCAGGAGGAGAAACAGACCCCGGTGGTATTGCAGGTGCCGGTGCCGGCTATATGATTATGCATCTTTCCATGCCCTTGCCGGTCCGGACTGTCTTTTCATGCAGTTAACCGGCCAGGATTTAAAGCAGTATATTCGGGCTTTCGTATCCCTTGTCCCTTGCTATTATATCAAGATGCAAGGTCGTGACATCTTCAAGATCCGGAGAAAAGCCGCCGGATGAATTTCGCAGATCGACAACCTTGAGATACATGTTGCAATTTTTACATATCTCGACCCTGTATCTGTCATCACCTTCAACCACCAGCATGGAAATGCTTTCCTGCTGCTCTGTGCCACAGTAGCAACATTTTATTCGCAAAAACGGCCACCATGCCCTGCAAGACCTGCATACCAGGCTCTTTTTCCCATGCTCCCCGTGAATAACGCCTATGAGCGGCAGGTCACCGCATGCAGGGCAGTAACCATGCTCCCATGCATCCAGCTCGGGCCTGCCTGCAAAAGGTTCCGCATAGACCTGCAGCAGAGGGCTCACCGACTCACGGGCAAGAAAAGCAAGAAGGGGTGAAGACTCGTTTATGGTATCATCACCATTTAATGCATCATGGATCAATCCCTCAAACAGTTCCTTGCGGCCAGCGACTTCGTAAGCAGCCTTCACCTCTTCCGGCGACCTTTGAACAAAAAGATCAGCAAGACTCATAAAATAGGGTTTAACAAGTTCAACAGATGGCCAAATCTCCTGCCGGTCGATAAAAGGCACTCCTTCCCTGATCCTTTCACAGAGCAATCCGGCATCTACAGCAGGCACGGACACCGCTTTGCGCAGCTTGTCAACATGGTTCTCCCGCAGCTCAATGATACGGCGAAAAAATTCGACAATCTCGTCATAAACGGGATGAACCAATGGCATTATTCTCCCATGCTGCAAGGCAAATCTGTTTTTATGGCGCCCATTATGGAACAAAAAGGCTTCAACGGTTATTATCCTCCGTATCGGCCACTTTCCCGCGCCTTTGTGTGATAAAATTCAAAAATCCAAGCACTGCAAAAACAGCCCCGGCAAGCACACCGGAAAACGGCTCCCTGGCTGCCCGATAATGTTTCCGGGCAGATGTGGCCCTTGCAAGATTATAGCTCTCTTCGCTTTCGGGAAGCACCCATAACGTGTTGTAATCCTCTCCCGGGTAAAGATTGGCGTTTGGTCCCAGCTCACTTATCCTCGCGCGGGCGTACCGAAGCATCTGTTTTTTTGTCCCGAAGTTGAGAGCCCCGGTTGGGCACGCTTTTACACATGCCGGCTCAAGGCCGTTCGTTATGCGGTCGATGCACATTGTGCACTTGTATATTCTGCCGGTTTCCGGGTCCTGCCTTGGGATTCCATAGGGGCAGTAGGAGAAAAAATCATCAAAATCAAGTTCCCGGGTCTTGTCGGTATAGACTACAGCGCCTGAGTCATCCCATACAACCGCGCCCGGGACATCCTCGGCTCCTTCCGCACAGGACGGCGGGTTGCAATGGCGACACCTGTCGTTAAAAAACGACCACATCACATCTCCGTTCGGCATCAAGGTTTCCCTGTAAACCAGCCTGTTCCAGGTTCTGGCGGAAAGATCCGGAGGGTTCTCGTGGCTGCCAATGTTTTCGGTCTGCTCTGCCCCCAGGCAGTTCCAGTTCTTGCATGCCACCTGGCAAGCCCGGCACCCCATACATTTGGCTACGTCTATACATATTGCCATCTCTTCCATTTGCCGCCCCCTATGCTTTCTTTATTACATCCACCATGAACGCCTTGGTCTCGGGAATCATGGTGTTGCCATCGCCGATGTTGGGCGTGACCAGATTGGCACTATCACCAAAGGTCAGCACCTCTGGTTTCCTGTCACCGGGACCGTACTCCCTGTCAGCGGTCGTAGCCCACCCGTAGTGATAAGGGATACCTACCTGGTGCACGAGCCTGCCGTCCACGGCTAGGGGCCGCAACCTGACAGTGACCAAGGCGACTGCCTCAACAGCCCCTCTGACAGAGCGCACTATAACTTTATCCCCGTTGCGTATCTTTTTAATTTCGGCCAGTTCCCTGCCCATTTCGACAAACATTGCCGGCTCCAGCTCGGCCAGCCAGGGTTGCCATCTTGTCATTACACCAGTCTGCCAGTGCTCGGTTACCCGATAGGTAGTACACACGATTGGATAACGCGGGTCGCTGGTTGCCCGGGCGTTCAGGGTTCCGGTACCGGTTTGGAAATCCCACCTTTTGATTACAGGACTCACAAACTGGGGGGACAGGATGTTACGTTCCAGAGGACTTTCAAGTGGCTCGTAATGCTCGGGGAAAGGACCGTCTGAAAGCCCGGGGCCGAAAATACGGCCCATGCCCTCGGACTGCATTATGAACGGCAGCCTTGAATCCCTGCCCGCTGAAAGAGGCGGCCAGCCGCCATCCGGCACATCGCCCTTCCACTTGCCCCCGGCCCACCTGATGACAGGTTTTGAGGGCGCCCACGGCCTTCCGTGAATATCAACCGAAGCCCTGTTGTAAAGAATTCGTCGATTTAGCGGCCAGCACCAGGCCCAGCCCTGGTACAGCCCAAGCCCTGAAGGGTCGTGCCTGCCTCTGCGTGCAGCCATGTTGCCGTGCCCGTTGTATGAGTTGCAGTAGAGCCAGTTCCCCGAAGACGTGGAACCGTCATCACAAAGATACGTGAAATCCGGCACCAGCTCACCCTTCCTGAATTTTTTCCCCCTTACTGTTTTGTCCTCCAGGAAATAGCCGTTTATCTCTTTTGCCACCATGTGGGAATCGATATGAATGACACGTCCATTACCGTCCTTTGGCCCGTACTCCCACCGCAGTTTAATGATGGGGTCGGGGAAAGCTCCCTTCTCTTTTTCATAAAGATGCCTGACACGCGCATAAAGCATGTTTATTATGTCACTGTCCGGTTTTGCTTCTCCCGGCGGATCAACAGCCTTGTACCTCCACTGCATCCAGCGGCCGCTGTTTGTTATACTGCCCTCTTTTTCGAAAGAAGCGGCACAGGGAAGCATAAACACTTCTGTCTTTATCTTGCCCGGGTCCATGCCCGGCCCCTTCCAGAAAGAACCGGTCTCATTGTCGAACAGGTTTACGTTAACCAACCAGTCCAGCCTGGCAAGCGCAATGCGCGTCTTGTTGGCGTTTGCCCCGCTGCAAGCCGGGTTCTGCCCCCACGCAAACAAACCCTTAAACCCGCCCCGGCACATACGGTCAAATATGGTCAGCCATGAATAGTTCTCACCGTCATCAATCTTGGGAAGAAAACGGTATGCTTCCTCCAGGGGAACCTCCCTGCCATAAAACTCTCTCAAAAGGCTGGCGCTGTACCTGGGATAGTTACTCCACCAGTTGGCGCTTTGCGGCTCAACAGTCTTTGGGGTATATTTTTTGTTATAATGATCAAAATCAGCCTGTGAAGCCCTGGGCATCTTCAGATAGCCCGGCAGAATATGGTAAAGCAGACAGTGATCGGTCGACCCCTGGACATTGGACTCTCCCCTGAGAGCGTTCACCCCGCCGCCAGCCATGCCTATGTTGCCAAGAAGAAGCTGAATTATACTCATTGCCCTTATGTTTTGGGTTCCAACGGTATGCTGCGTCCAGCCCATTGCATACAAGACGGTGCCGCTTTTATCCGGAGCGCCTGACCTGGCGTAGGTGGAATAAACAGCCTCAAGCCTCTCCCTGGGCGTTCCGGTTATAGAAGAAACCGTGTCCAGCGTATACCTTGAAAAATGTTTCTTCAGCAGCTGAAAAACGCAGTTCGGATCTTCCAGCGTCATGTCTTTTTTTATGACACCGTTCTTGTCCCGCTGGTACTCCCACGTTGCCTTGTCATACCTTCCATCAACCACACCCTCCGGAGTATTTCTGCCGTGCAGTCCGGAAAAGACGCCATTATTGTCGCCAGGAAGCCTGAAGCCGGGATTCACAAGAAAGGATGCATTGGTATAATGACGGACATAATCGTAAAAGCAGAGCTTGTTTTCGAGTATGTACCGAATCATTCCGCCCAGAAAGGCTATATCCGTTCCGGAACGGATGGGAGCGTATATATGGGCTTCCCTTGATGTGGCTGTGTAGCGGGGATCAACACTTATCAGCCTCGCGCCTTTTTCAACCGCCTTTCTGACCCATTTTATGGAGATGGGGTGGTTCCTTGCCGGGTTGCTCCCCATGACAAGTATATAATCGCTGTTTTTGATATCGATCCAGTGATTGGTCATTGCGCCGCGTCCAAACGACTCTGCCAGAGCCGCTACAGTCGCGGAATGTCAGATACGGGCCTGGTGTTCGATATACACCAGGCCAACGGCCCGCAAAAATTTCTGGTATATATAACACTCTTCGTTATCCATCGCGGCACTGCCGAGAGACGCCATTCCGGTGGTCCTGTTCACGGTCTGCCCTGATAAATTCTTTTGCTCAAAGGTTTCATCCCTCGTCCGCTTTATATTGCGGGCAATCCTGTCTATGGCAAAATCCCATGAAACCTCCTGCCACTGTTTGCTGTAAGGCGCCCGGTACAACGGCCTTGTCAGCCTGTTGGGATTGACCTCATGCGACAACTGCCGCAGCGCGGATCCCTTGCTGCAAAGTCTGCCGCCATTGATCGGGTGATCCGGATCGCCCTCGGTGGCGATGACCCTGCCTTCAACTGTGTAAACAATAATGCCGCACCCCACGGCGCAGTAAGGACAGATGGTGGTGGTCTGTTGGGCATTTCTCGTCTTGAGTGAATAGGCGTATGCCTCTATCGGAGACAGGTCAAAACCGAATGCGCCAAAAGCCGCCCCTGCCAGGGAAGTGCCTGAAATTTTCAAAAACTGACGTCTGCTTATTCCCATGGTTACCTCCTCCTTAATTGGTTCCCATCCATAAACGGCCTTTTTCAACGGTTTGGGATGTCAAACTGAGAATTTTCTTCCCGGGGGTGCGACAGGTGTGACAGAGCCCCGCTTTATTTACCCAACCCTGCAAAAAAAAATTCCTTCTATGTATTGGAACCGTTTTTGAGCCCTCCAAGCAATACAAAAGGCACCGAATTAAGGTCGCGGGACTGGCAAACCCTGCTTCATGGCTGTCAGTTCCACCTTCTGATTGTAAAAAACAGGATCAAACCGAATATTTCAAGGCGCCCGACAAGCATGTCAGCCGTCAGTATCCATTTAACAATGGCGGGAAGGTGGTTATAGTTTCCAAGTGAACCCACGGTCCCAAAACCGGGGCCGACGCCTCCCATTGTGGCTGCCACGCCCGAAAACGCCGTCATGTTGTCAACACCAAAAAATGTTATCGCAAGAGAAGAAAAAAACAATATTGCAAGATACATAAGAATAAACGTCACAGCAGTTTCAACCACCTCGTCATCCATGACCGTGTTGCCGACCTTGACTACTGCAACCGCCTTTGGATGGCGAAGTTTCATAAGCCTTCTCATGACCGCTTTCCAAAAAAGAATAATCCTGTCGACCTTTATACCGCCGGATGTGGAACCGGCACATGCGCACTGAAGCGTAAAAAAGAATATAACAAGCTGGGCAAAGGATGGCCATACCGAACTGTCGGCATTCGCAAACCCGGTGCTTGTGCCTATGGAGGCCACCTGGAAAGCCGCATACCTCAACGATTCGCCCCATCCTGCGTATACGGTTCCGTGCAGTTTTACCGCCACCAGGCAAATTCCAACGATTAGCGCCGATATATAGTACCTGAAAACAGGAGAATCTAAAAGCGGCTTTGGCCCCTCGATCAAGAACTGGTAAAGCATCCCGAAATGGACTCCGGCAAGCACCATGAAAAAAATTATGGTCATCTCTATGGGAACGCTCGAAAAATAAGCGATGCTGTTGTTCTTTGTTGAAAATCCGCCGGTGGCTATTGTGGCAAAAGAGTGTGTCACTGCGTCGAACATATCCATGCCTTCCATCTTGAGCATGGCGGTCTCAAGTACGGTCAGCCCTATATAAACATAGAGCAGTATCATCAATGTTTTTTTTGTACGATACTGAAAGCTCTCCTGGGCAAGGGGGGAGACCTCGCTGCGGTAAAGAACCAGGGACGCCGGTCCCATTGAAGGTATTACTGCCAAAACAAAGATTATAATCCCTACGCCACCCATCCAGTGTGTAGCCGCGCGCCAGAAAAGCAGCCCGTGGGGTAACGCCTCCACATTGGTTATTATGGAGGAACCGGTCGTGGTAAAACCGGAGACGCTTTCGAACCAGGCGTTTGTAAGCGTAAACTCTCCACCCCAGAGAATATAGGGAAGCATGCCCACGAAACAGGAGAGCAGCCAGCTGCAAACAACTATAAACAGCCCTTCCCTGTTTGTTATATCAATTATGGACGGCACGAAAAGCAGGGGGAACAGTCCAAGAATGGCACAAACCACCGCGCTGAAAAAAAGCGGATAAAAGGCGCTTCCCCCGTTCGCAATTGAAATAATGGAGGAAACAGCAAGAAAAAAGGCGTTAAACAGCAGTACCAGCCCCAGGTACCGCACTATGGCTTGAGGTCTCATGAATCGTCAACATTTTGCTTGGTGTTAATTATAAGTTCTCTTAAAGCCCCTTCCAGCCCGGCCAACTCGTTTCTTCCTTCCATACTTAGCGTAAACTCCTCCCCGCGCCGCGCGCAGGCCTCTACAGAACGCCGCAGCTTGCATATAGGCTCTATTACGTAAAAATTTATGAAAAAATTAAAAACAAGGATAAAAAGCAGCAAGGCAACGACTCCAACTACCATAGACCGTACCGCTCTTTCGGCAAACTTTTTAAAAGAAACAAACGATTCATACATCGCAGCACGGTTAACATCCATCAGCCGTTTGATGGATCTTTTTACCTGACCGGCCAAAGGTGCTACATTGTCCAAATACCAGGCCATATTACCGTCATATGTTCTACCGGAAAGGCATGGCTCCCATACTGTTTTAAATTTATCGTAGAAACTGTTTATATCTCCAACAGCCTTTACAGCGCCCGGCTCTGCCACCGCCCGTCTGACTGTTTCAAACGCACTGTTAAAATCCCTGTCGGCCTGTCCCAACATGGAATGACCGTAATGAATATCCCCTGCCACCATTACAAGGATTCCCATGCTCTCACGGTCTATAGCGTCGAGCATCTCCACTGCCGCGGCAGTAACCTTGCCGTTTCCGGCAGGGAAACCCATGGCACAGATGCGAAGCTGACTAAACTGCTTTACGGCTACAATGCCGGACACCACTATAAGTGCGGCCATCAAAAGAAACCCGGAAAAAATTTTCAAACGAAGGCTCATTGCATACTCCTAAAATGAAAACATCCTGCTACAGGCAGATAGCGGGGCTCATCATATAGCCGGCCTGAAAAGCTGTCAAGAAAACGCCCCGCCATGTGCTAATAACAACGGTAATTTCAGGCTTGACACCTTGCGGGCTGTGCTGTAAAAAAACACAAAAAATTATCGTGGTCAACGTTTCAGGCAAACGGAACACGGTGTAATTCCGTGACGGACCCGCCGCTGTGACCGGGTTATAAGCCTGCAAGCCCGCTGTGTGGGGCAGCCACTGATGCAAAGGCATCGGGAAGGCGCAGGGGGAAAAACCGGAAGTCAGAAGACGTGCTTGAACGTTTGTTCATGGAACCTGACGGTAAAGGGTTCCGAGAAGGACTTGATCCTTCCGGAACCCTTTTTTTTCGGGAGGACTCGGACAAACAAGGAGACAGCCATGAAAACACAACTCGAACTTGCCCGTAACGGCGTTATCACCCCCCAGATGGAACAGGTTGCCAGAGATGAACAGGTGAATGCTGAAATCATTCGCGATTATGTGGCCAAAGGGGAGATCGTTATTCCCAACAATCCCAAACGACCTCTTCAGAAAGTGGTTGGTATAGGCACCGGCCTTAGAACCAAGGTCAACGCCTCCATTGGAACGTCCTCGGATATCCGTGATATTGATGCAGAGGTGAAAAAGGCCATTGCCGCGGAAGAAGAAGGTGCCGACACCCTGATGGAATTGTCCACAGGTGGAGATCTGGATGCCGTCCGGCGGACTGTGCTGACCCATTCCAACCTGCCAGTGGGAAACGTGCCCCTGTACCAGGCTTTCAAGGAAACTGCCCGTAAATATAAAAACCCCTCCAAACTGGACCCCGAATACCTGTTTGACCTGATCGAACAACAGCTGGATGACGGGCTGAGTTTTATGGCCATTCATTGCGGGATCAATCTCTACACCATCGAACGGCTGCGCAAACAGGGCTACCGCTATGGGGGCCTGGTGTCCAAGGGTGGGACATTTATGGTGGCCTGGATGGACCAGAACAGAAAAGAAAACCCTCTTTACGAGCAGTTTGACAGGGTCTGTGCCCTGATGAAAAAATATGACGCTGTCCTCTCCCTGGGTAATGGAATCCGTGCAGGCGCCATCCATGACAGCCATGACCGTGCCCAGATGGCGGAAATGATCATCAATTGCGAATTGGCGGAACTGGGCCGGGAGATGGGCTGCCAGATGATGGTTGAAGGACCGGGCCATGTACCTCTGGATGAAATTCAGGGAAACATCATGCTGGAAAAGCGCATGAGTGGAAACGCGCCTTACTATGTGCTGGGACCTTTGCCGCTGGATACAGGCGCGGGTTACGATCATGTGGTTTCAGCCATTGGTGCGGCCAACGCGGCCCGTTACGGTGCGGATCTGGTCTGCTACATCACTCCTTCCGAGCACCTGGCCCTTCCCAACGAAGCCGATGTACGGGAAGGGGTCCGTACCACCCGTCTGGCGGTCCGTATCGGGGATCTGGCCAAGTACCCGAAGCACCGGGAAAAGGAGAAACAGGCGGCCATGGCCCGTCGAGACATGCACTGGGAAGATCTGGAACGATTACTGATGTTTCCTGACACGGCCCGCGCCATCCGGGAAAGCCGTATGCCCGAAGAAGAGGAAACCTGCTCCATGTGCGGCGATTTCTGTGCCATGAAAAAAGGAATGCGGGTGTTTGTCAACGATATCGGTAAAAACAAGGTGTTCCATGCAACAACGAAGAAAAACGAAAAATCAAATTGATAAGCAGGCTTACGCATGGAAATATGGGCATCGCAGAGTCTGCACACTAACCCGGATATTATTGCGGGGTGTCCCGGTGTCTGAATAGCAACTCTCTATCCGTGAAAACATGCTTCCAGTGTCAAAAGCAAAAAAAACGGTCTTTTGACCTGGAAGTTTCGAATTGATTTGGCCACAATGTGCAAGGCTGCACGCCCCAGGAGGCATCCATACATATGACATGCTGTGATCCCCCCCCACGTTCGTATGCTGATTTCCAGAGTTTTTTGACAGCCTACCGCAAGAGCTGTGCGCTTATGACTGCCCACGAACTGGGTATCTTCAAAATTTTAGCAAAGGGGCCGAAAAATGCAGGGAAGCTTTGTTTGGAAACGGGAATGGATATTTCGTATGGCACCCGTTTTCTGGATACCCTTCATCACCTGGGTTTACTTGACAAACAGGAAGATATGGTTGAATTGTCCCCGTTCTCACGGCGGTTTCTGTGTGAAAAGTCAGAAGAATACCAGGGGCGGAGCCTGGATTTCGAAAAGAGGCTGATCGAGTCCTGGCAGCAGCTTTTGGCCACACTTTGCCGCGGGAAACGGGTTTACGGAACCGGTAAAAAAAGTCCGGATGAGTATAAAAAAGCACTGGCTGCTTATTTGGGGGCTATGGATGATGCTGCACGAATCAGGGCACGTGAACTCTGGGACCGGATAAAGCCGGGTGATTACGGGGTGATATTGGATGCAGGAGCCGGTTCCGGAGCTTTTCTGATAGAGTTCATGGGGCGGCACCCCCGGTGGAAGGGTGTTTTCTGTGATCTGCCCGATGTGGTCAATAGGGCTGTTTCAAACCCGGTGTTCAGCCCCTTCATGGATCGCATGGATTTCAAGGCTGTCAATTTTCTGGATGATACCACGTGCCTTGATGTTGTCCGTGCGGATATCATTCTGTGCTCAAACCTGGTTCATTGCCAGGGGTTTGAGGAAACTGAGGGCCTCCTGTCACGCCTGGTTGAGGCTCTTTCAAAACAAGGTGTCCTGATTATCCATGACTTTTTAAAGAACCATGGGACCCGTGGAGCTCTTTACGACCTGCACATGATGCTAAACACATACAACGGAAGAACCTATACGACAGACGAGCTCCGTACCATGGTAAACCTTGAATTTCACCATGTGCTGACACTTCCTTCCGGGTCTTGCGCCCTTTTTTTTTCAAATCGTGACTCCATGTCTGAATTTTTCGTCTGATTCTTTACATCACCTTGCCAATAAACCGCATTAGGGTTGTTAAAAGTGGCGCCAGAGCCAGTCAAAAACTTCATCAAAATACTGCATGACAGATTCAAAGGATCTAACCTGTGGATTTTGTCCAAAATCAAGCGGATTTTCTTCCGGGATCAAAGGTTCCGGCCCGGGGTAAAAACGGTATGAAGGCCGGAAGTTTGAAACGGGCTGCCTTATTTTACGCAGTGTCCGTCTATCATATTCTCTTCTTTTTTGCGGATCGCCAAGTACAGAGTATGCCTCCTGGATTTTAAGAAAAATATCGCTGCTGCCCGAATAGCGGTCCGGATGGAACTCCTTGGAAAGGCGCCTGTAGGCCGATTTGATTTCTTCGTCTGTGGATTGGGAAGTTACTCCAAGAACAGCGTAGAAATTTTTGGCCATATTCTCACCACCTTACACCTTGAATATACACATCTTTATATTTTAAAAATAATTTTTAAACAATCATGCGTCAAGCCTGATGAAGCTGCCAGAACTATATTTTTTCAATGTCGATGAATCCGTAAAAAGTATTTTTTGATAATATGTTGAATTAATTTGCAAAAAATTTATTTTTTGCTTGACTTTTTGTTTTCTGATTGGTGTTAATAATCAATAAAATCAAAAAGTTAATGGAAAAACATGCGCAACATGAAAGACCCGAACCAGCTTTACATTTTCGATCCCCGGGACAACATTTCGCCTAAAAGACGGCAACTGCTGGACACCGGATGGCCCGGACTGTTTCGCGAGCATATTCTTCCCTCCATTCCCGTCAGTGAGGTTTCGCGTCATTTTGACCCTTCCATGGGGCGGCCGACCAAAGAATTATTTGCCATGCCGGGCGCCCTGATCCTGCAACAGGCGTTTGACCTGACGGATGAAGAAGCGGTGCAGCAATTTGCGTTCAACATCCAGTGGCATCACGCTTTGAATATTACAGAAGAGTCCGGCAGCGCCAAATACGTTTGTCCCAAAACGTTGTGGGGCTGTCGCAACGTTATTGCCGAGAATAACCTGGAAGACATCATTTTCAGTGCCGGAACGGAGCAGTTGGCGCAAGACTTCAAGGTCAATGCCGACAAGCAGCGGCTGGACTCGGTTCATATCAAATCCACACGAAACGTCGAGGAACCAAAGAAAATCACTATAGCCTGTCCGGCCCTAATTTCAGTATTTTTGGATGGGCACGAGGTGGAAACCTGCAAATAAGTGCCTATGACTGCCATCCCTGGAACAACCGCAGGATCATGCTCCCCGGGTTTCCCATTTTCCACACCGGTTCCGTTACTCCTTTGACAGTTGCCTGAGAATTTCCAAATTTTTTCTGGCAGAGTAGTAGGCCGGGTTGATCTGCAACGCTTTTTGCAAACAGGCTTTGGCCTTTCGCATGTCACCCAGGTGGGCATAGGCGACGGCCAGTGAATTGTAAGTCCCGTAGGCTGCCGGATCAAGGGCCAATGCTTTATTATAACAGCTGATAGCCGCCTCTGTGTCTCCATTGTCAAACAGGGCATTACCCAGGTTGTGGTAGGCTTTAGCGCTGTATGGATCTAACGTCAAAGCCTTTTTAAAGTGATGGATGGCCTGGTTTGTTTTTCCACTTGCCTGGAGCGCAATGCCAAGGTATAGATGCAGCTCCGCCGAGGATGGGTTGGTGTGCAAAGCGATGCGCAGATGAGAAAGGGCCTTGTCGATACGATTGTTTTGAAGAAAAACTTTACCGACAGTGTCATGGCAGATGAATCTGTCCGGCAATCTGGCAATGGTGTACTCTGCGAGGGTAACGCTGTTTTTCCAGTGCCGGGTGTACTGCCAGGATAACCCGGTAAAA
>MZGQ01000128.1 GCA_002085115.1 Desulfococcus sp. 4484_241 | reverse complement strand
AAAAAAACTCAGGGAGCACGGAATAGAACAGTATGTCAGAGACGATGGACCTCCGACCCACGCCACCAAAGGGGGTACGCCGACCATGGGAGGGCTTTTGATACTCTTTTCAATTATCGTCACTACGCTCCTGTGGAGTCAACTGACCAATTTCTTTGTATGGATGGTTCTCCTGGTGACGATCACCTACGGCGGTATCGGCTTTATAGATGACTACCTGATGCAAGCAAAGAAACGAAGTGCAGGTCTCAAAGGAAGAAGCAAGTTCTTGCTGCAGGTAGTTATAGCGTTGTTTGTCGGGGGTCTTCTCTACATGCGCTCGGGTTTTGACACCCATGTCAGCGTACCTTTTTTCAAGCAGATAAATCCCGACCTTGGGTGGTTTTATATCATCTTTGCCACTTTCGTCATCGTGGGAACATCGAATGCGGTGAATCTAACCGACGGGCTGGACGGCCTTGCCATCGGCCCCGTGACGGTTGCGGCAGCCACCTATGTAGTGCTTGCGTATGTGGCAGGTCACGTAAAGATCGCCGACTATCTTCAGATTCGCTATGTGGCCGGCAGTGGTGAGCTTGCTGTGTTTTGCGGTGCGGTTGTCGGTGCCGGCATGGGATTTCTCTGGTTTAACGCCTACCCTGCACAGATATTCATGGGAGATGTGGGATCTCTGCCCCTGGGCGGGGCTCTCGGGACAGTCGCTGTTATTACCAAACATGAAATCCTGCTTGTCCTGGTGGGAGGTATCTTTGTAATAGAGGCCCTTTCGGTCATCTTTCAGGTGAGCTTTTTCAAGGTCAGTAACGGCCACCGTATCTTCAGGATGGCTCCTATTCATCACCACTTTGAATTGAAGGGTTGGCCTGAGCCGAAGGTAATTGTCAGGTTTTGGATTATTGCTATTATCCTTGGCCTCTTGTCTCTCAGTACGCTGAAGTTGCGTTGAGATGGATAGTGGATCGGGATGGTAAGCGCATAGAAAAAGATGAACTCCTGGTTGTTGGTCTGGCGAAAACCGGAGTATCCCTGTGCCGCTTTTTGACCAGGGAAGGAGCGAGGGTTACGGCGGTGGACGTCGTAGAAGAAGAGGACCTGGGACCTCCTGCCCGGGAAGCTGCATCTATGGGAATTGCCCTTGAGCTGGGGCCACACAGGACGGAAACCTTTTGTGCGTGTGATCTTATTGTTGTGAGTCCGGGAGTAGCTAACAATATCAAGCCCATTGAGGCGGCAAGAAGCGCAGGTATTCCCGTGATCGGTGAGCTGGAATTGGCGGCTCGATATGGAATTGGCGGCTCGATATATAAACGAACCGATTGCAGCGGTGACCGGCACGAATGGCAAGACTACTACCACAAGCCTTTTGGGGGAGATGTTGAGGCAATCTGGTTTGAACGTTTTTGTGGGCGGCAATATAGGTACACCTCTCATCGACTATGCCGGATCACCGATGACTGCCGATATAGTCGTGGCCGAGGTGAGCAGTTTCCAGCTCGATACCATCCAGACGTTCAGGCCGAAGGTGGGAGTTTTGTTGAACGTTACCGAAGATCATCTGGATCGTTACCTCTGATGTCGCCGTTTTGAACAGGGCGGATCCTGTGACAGCCCGCCTTGAATCAGGGCTGCGCGCTCAAAAAGTCTATTTTAATACCACTTCAAAGGCACAAGGGGATCCGCTGCGCCGCACTTTACCCGCGACACCGTTCTATGGCGCTGAAGTAAGGGGCAATCCTGTAACCTTTAACCTTGCACACCTTAAGATAAAAGGGGCGCATAATCTGGAGAACGCTGCCGCTGCAAGCCTGGCAGCCCTGGCGGCGGGGGGGTCCCGGACAGGTATCCAGAAAGCGCTTGACACTTTTCGCGGCCTGCCTCACAGGCTGGAACATGTAAGAACCATCAATGGTGTCAGGTATTACAATGACTCCAAGGCTACAAACGTGGGAGCAGTTATGCGCGCCCTTGAAAGCTTTGACACTCCCGTGATCCTGATCATGGGCGGACGCGACAAGGGGGGTAGCTACGAGGGACTTTGTGAGCTCATAAAAAGGCTGGTCAAGAAACTCATCACCATTGGAGAGGCCTCAGAAAAGATCGCTTGCCTGGGAGGTCTTACAGACTCGCAAACGGCGATAAGCCTTCAGGAGGCAGTACGCCTTGCCGAGCATGCGGCTTCCCCGGGGGATGTGGTGTTGCTCTCGCCCGGGTGTTCAAGTTTCGATTGCTCTCGCCAGGGTGTTCAAGTTTCGACATGTTTGCGGATTACGCCGAACGCGGCGAAGCCTTTCGTCAGGCCGTAGAGGGGCTGAGGGGGTAGGATGAATTTCCCCTACAGGCTTGCGAGGCGGGGGATATCAAAGCGAAGCGACAAATGACAAACAACAAACGCGCAAAGGACCACGGTGGGTACGACCCCTTTCTTCTTATTGGTGTAATCATTCTGTTAGGGGTTGGGGTTGTAATGGTCTACAGCGCAAGTTCGCTGGTTGCTGCCAAACGATTCGGCAATGGCAGCTATTTCTTTCACAGACAGCTTCTGTACGCTCTTGCAGCAATCCTGGTTATGGTCTGCTGCAGGCACGTGCCCTATACTTTTTACCGGACCATGGCTTATCCGATCGTTGGGGCAGCTTTTTTGCTTCTCGTCGCTGTCTGGGTGCCTGATATAGGCTATGAGGTTGGGGGAGCAAGGCGCTGGCTGAGATTTTTCGGCATATCATTTCAGCCGTCGGAATTTGCACAGTTGGCCCTAATTATTTACCTGGCTTACTCCACAAGCAAAAAGCAAAAGGATATAAAGAGATTCAGCATCGGTTTTCTCCCTCATGGTGTTGTGTTTTTCTGTTTTAGTGCACTGATTGTTATGCAGCCTGATTTCGGTATGGCGGCCATGATCGCCCTTGTGGTCTGGATCATGCTGTTTGTGGGTGGTGTGCGGATATCCTATCTTCTTGCGGCATTGGCAGGAGCCTTGCCTCTTGCTTATTATCTCTTAATTCACGCAGGATACCGCCTGAAGAGACTGGCTGGCTTCGCAGCCCCCTGGCAATATCAGGGTGATGCGGGATATCAGATTGTCCATTCTCTTATGGCATTCGGCTCCGGCGGAATTTTTGGTGCAGGGGTTGGAAACAGTTACCAGAAACTCTTTTATCTCCCTGAGCCCCATACCGACTTTATCTTTTCTGTAATCGGAGAAGAATTAGGGCTCCTTGGCGTCTGTTTCATAACAGGGCTCTACATCATGGTTCGTAAGTTATGGAGGCAGCTCCCTTGTAATGAATGCCGCATCTGTCGGCATACTGATGAATATAGCGGCCAGGCAGGCGGCTTGACATGAGGGTGATTATTGCCGGGGGTGGCACGGGGGGGCATCTTTTCCCCGCGGTGGCCCTGGGAGAAGCATTCAGAAGAAGGGACCCTACAGGGATGATCCTGTTTGTGGGAACGGCTAATCCCCTGGAGATATCGGCCCTTTCAAGAAAAGGATTCAATCACGTGGCAATCGAAGTAGAAGGTCTCAAAAGACGAGGACTCTTGCAACAACTACGGTCACTTGCCAGAATCCCAAAGGCGTTCTGGAAGGCTATCGTGATAATGCGGCGCTTCAATCCGGACATTATTATTGGCGTTGGTGGTTATGCCTCCGGCCCTGTGGCCCTGGCTGCAAGGATTCTGGGTAAGAAGATGGTTATCCATGAGCAAAATGTTTTGCCCGGTTTTACGAACCGTATACTGGGGCGCTTTGCCCATCGCATATTTATTTCTTTTCCGGATAAGTTGACTGTATTCAAGAGTTCAAAGACAGTAATGAGCGGCAACCCTGTCCGGCGGGAACTACTTGCTGCCAAGGGAATCAAAAAGACTGCCGCGCAGTTTACCGTACTGGTGTTGGGTGGGAGCCAGGGTGCACACGCTATAAACTGTGCCGTGGTGGAGGCCCTTGACTTGCTGGAGAACCCTGCCCGAATGGCCTTTATCCATCAGACCGGCTCTGCAGACGCAGCCTGGGTAGGAGTTGAATGCCCGTTATCTGGCTGATTCCGGTGGGGCCGAGGTTATTGTTGAAAAGGATCTGATACTATGCATCGAATCCCGAACTGCTCCAGGAGATGGCCGCTCATGCATCAGCAATAGGGCGACCTGATGCCGCGGACCTTATTGCCGAGGAATGCCGCAGGCTGGTGGTTTTAGGATGAGACGTTCACGGTTCAGAGATTGACAGTTCAATGTATCAGAAATCCTATCACATTCATTTTGTGGGAATCGGCGGAATCGGCATGAGCGGTATCGCCGAGCTGTTGTTAAACCTGGGGTATAAGGTGAGTGGCTCAGATCTGAAATCAACCGACATAACGAAGCGGCTGGCCCGCCTGGGCGCAACTATATTTCACGGCCACCGCCCGGAGCATGTTCAAGGAGCAGACGTGGTAGTGGTATCATCCGCTATCGGGCAAGACAATCCGGAGGTGCTTGCGGCAAAAAAAGCGGTGGTTCCTGTTATTCCGAGGGCCGAGATGCTGGCGGAGCTGATGCGCCTGAAATACGGCATCGCCGTGGCGGGCGCCCATGGCAAGACAACAACCACGTGGATTATTGCCTCCGTGCTTGAAAGAGGTGGGCTCGATCCGACCATTGTTATTGGCGGAAAGCTAAACAGCCTGGGAAGCAACGCACGCCTGGGGCAGGGCGAATTCATAGTGGCGGAGGCAGATGAAAGCGACGGGTCTTTTTTGAAGCTTTCTCCCACGATCGCGGTTGTTACCAATATTGATGCAGAACACCTCGATTTTTACCACAATATCGACAGGATAAAGGAGGTCTTTCTTGATTTTGTCAACAAGGTTCCTTTTTACGGGCTGGCAGTGCTGTGCCTCGACAACGAGGGAATCCAAGAACTGATCCCAAAGCTTGCAAAACGGTTTACTACATATGGATTGACGTCCCAGGCAGATTATCAGGCCAGGGATATAAAGTTTGAGGGATTGAAGAGCCGGTACCGGCTGTTTCGCGACACAAAACCCCTCGGTGTGGTCGACCTGAACCTCCCCGGCCTCCACAACGTGTATAACTCTATGGCGAGTGTAGCCATTGGCATGGAGCTGGGCATTCGTTTTGATACCATTGCAGAAGCATTAAAAGAGCTTGAAGGTGTTGAGCGCCGGTTGCAGGTAAAGGGGACTGCCGGAGGTGTCACAGTAGTCGATGACTATGGCCACCATCCAACAGAGATCAGAATGACCCTTCAATCGGTCCGTCAGTGCTGGCCCGATCGAAGACTTGTGGTGGTCTTTCAGCCCCATCGGTACACGCGCACGGCGATGCTCTTTGACGATTTTACGCGGGCCTTTTATCAGGCAGACAGCCTGGTGATGCTCCCGATATATCCTGCTGGTGAAGCCCCAGTTGAAAACGTAAGCAGCTCGGCACTTTGCGAGGCAATCCTTCACCACGGCCACAAGGATGTGACCTTCCAGGACGGACTGGATGCTGCGGTATCCTATCTTGGTATCGGGTAGGGGAAAAGCTTCTGAGCGGTGACTAATTCGTGAGAACCGGAGTCCCTGTTTGTGTGTCAGAAATGCGAAATCCGAAATACGAAGTCCGAAACAAACGACAAAAGCAGTAAATTTCCAGGCAGTTTGCTTTGCTCATTTTGTCATCTTGTATTCGAATTTGCTTCGAATCTCACAGTTTCGATATTCGGATTTTGCCTGAACATAGGTCTTCGTTCAGGCACTAACTATGGAAGTAAACGTAGGGTAGTCATTGCCCCCGGTGGCAGTGTTCCAGGCAGCGGTGAACAGATAAATGAATGACATCGACAAAAAATGGCTCACAGATCGTTTCGGGCGCGATGTCTTTTTTGATGAACCCATGTGGCGCCATACAACCTTTGGAATCGGTGGGCCGGCCGATGCCATGATAACCCTCA
>MZGQ01000106.1 GCA_002085115.1 Desulfococcus sp. 4484_241 | reverse complement strand
TCAAGCAAGGCGCCTATGGATGCCGATGCAAGTCCCTTGCCGAGTGATGATACGACTCCGCCGGTAACAAAAATGAATTTTGATTTTGCGGCCACTCTTTCCCCCCGGTCGCTCTTTTTAATTATTTATTCGAAAATCCAAAACAGCAATGTTTCAGCCGTCATTTGCCGTAAAGTTTTTTAAAGTCTTCTATTGTTTCCTGGATTTCGTCGTCTTTGTTTTTCTTTTTATGTGCCTTTTCCCCGTAAGGATCTTCTGCCGTCCTGTAGCTCTGTTTCATACTGTTTATATCAAAAAAACGGCTGCCAAACGAGCCTTTTTCCCGTACATCGCGGCTGCATATGGTGTATATGGGCTGGTTGTCCCGGTACACCTCTATACGCATGGGGAACCACACTCTGCCTGTTTTTCGCCATTTAAAGTAACGAGCTTCTATTGTTGATCCATTATTGTTTTGTTTGACAAGCAACCGAAGAGGCAGAAAGGTTTTTTTGTCTACCCATAGCTGTGATACAGAAAGATCAGGATAGTTGGCACCCACTACATAGGCGACTTTGTCATCCATGCGGCCCAGACTTGAGACAGAGGCATCGATCCCGAGCCCGTTTGTCAGCCGGGCAACCAGTTCGTTACGGTCACGGAACAAAAGCGGTTCCTTGTATAGCATGAGGTCGCTTTCACCCGTTGCTACAATCTTGTTGCCAACGATCGTAAGAGCACCTTCCGGCGATGAAACGTAGATTTTTTTTGATTTCGATTCTCCCGTGCTCCACTCGCTACGAAACATGCCGGGAAGTTTGAACCACGATTTTCCTTCGATGCCGTTGTTTGCCGATGCAACGCAGCCTGATACACCGGTTACGGTGGCGTGGGTCACGTAAAACCCCCGTGTGTTGCCAAGGTGGGAGACCATCAGATCGAGTATATGCTCCCCTATCGGAATGTATCCCGGTGACGGCTGTGCGCAAAACAGGCATGCGGTTATCAACCCAAGGATTGTAACGATTTTTTGCTTGAGCCTCATTACCAAAGGAGCCGTTATTTGCCTGGTGTAAGTATTCGGGAAAGAGTCGCACCCTGGCCCAGCTCTTCCTCTATGCGTATCAGCTGGTTGTACTTGGCTATTCTGTCTGAGCGTGACATTGATCCGCTTTTTATCTGCCCTCCGCTTACGCCCACAACAAAATCGGCAATAAAGTCATCCTCGGTTTCACCCGACCTGTGGGAAACAACCGTTGTGTAGCCGGCCTGTTTTGCCATCTCTATGGTTTCCATAGTCTCAGACACGGTGCCGATCTGGTTCAGCTTGATCAGGATCGAGTTTGCTATGCCGTCCTTGATCCCCTTTGCAAATATCCTGGGATTTGTGACGAAAATATCATCACCAACGATCTGCACCTTGGCTCCAAGCCGCTCTGTCATCATCGGCCACGACTTCCAATCCTGCTCTGCAAGCCCGTCCTCTATGGATAGTATCGGATAGGTGTCAACCAGTTTTTCGTAGTAGTCCACCATCTGTTTGGGAGATAATTTTTTGCCTTCACTGGCAAGCACATATTTGCCGTTTTTGTAAAATTCGCTTGCTGCCGGGTCCATGGCAATCCCTATGTCGGCGCCGGGTTTATACCCGGCTTTTTTGACGGCTTCAACGATCAGTTTTACAGCGGTTTCGTTTGATTCAAGATCCGGAGCAAATCCCCCCTCGTCGCCAACGGCAGTGCTCAAACCCTTGCCCTTGAGTATGTTTTTCAGCGTGTGAAACGTTTCGGATGCCATGCGTATGCGATCGGCAAAGGTTTTCCCTCCGACCGGCACTATCATAAACTCCTGCAGGTCAAGGCTGTTTGCCGCATGCACTCCGCCGTTTATCACATTTAGCATCGGTGTCGGCAGTTCCCTGGCGCAAACACCGCCCAGGTATCGGTACAGGGGCATTTCATACGCGTTTGCAGCTGCACGCGCGGCAGCCATTGACACGCCAAGTATGGCGTTTGCCCCCAGCTTTGACTTGTTGGGCGTGCCGTCAAGCTCTATCATTGTGCTGTCAAGTGCCCACTGGTCATCTGCGGGCATTCCGAAAATTTTAGGGGCGATTATTGTGTTTACATTTTCCACAGCCTTTGTGACACCTTTTCCCAAAAATCTTTTCTTCCTTTTGTCCCTTAGTTCCAATGCTTCGCGGGTTCCGGTGGATGCCCCTGATGGCACTGCAGCACGGCCCATTGCCCCGCAGGAAAGGGTAACGTCCACCTCGACTGTCGGGTTACCGCGTGAATCCAGTATTTCCCTGGCTTTTACATCTATTATTTCCATCATGGTATCCTCCTGTTTAGGGATGGTTGATAACATAACCTGATAAAACTGTCTTTTTTTGCTCTTGTGATTTTAGATGTGTCAAATCATTGACTGGCAGCACCGCCCTTGGGCCTTGGCATAAAAAACATGGTTTGGCACATACAAATTTCTGCGTCAAAGTACTACCAAAAGAATATTGTGTCAAGCAACCCGGGCTACCTTGTTGTTAGTACGTGAAATGTCCGGTTGCGACAGCAAATGAATTGTCCGGTTTAATGTCCCTTTTGGGGGATGGGAGAAAATTTCTCGCCTTTAGGCTGTTGTAATTGAGCCTTGAGATTTTGCTTGATGGCCTTGAAAAACAGCTCTATCTGCCAGCGGTCTTTATATATCTCAGATATGGTGGAAGCATCTGATAGGGATAACAATTTGTTCTTGAAACGAAATTTATGTTTGGCCGGTGTCGTGGCTCGGCACCAGGCATATGTCTCGTAGAAGAGATTCCGGTACATCTGCCAGGGTCTGTTCTTGTTGGCATAGGATAAAGTCGATTTACCCGGTGCTTTATCCATGCCGAGATGCTTCAACTTCCCAAGACAGCAGGCCAGACCGCCGGATATCTCCCGCAAACTCTTAGCCTGAGCAAGCTGACAAAAAAGCATGGCAACAAACTGGTCCCAGCGACCAAGACCCTTCGAATATCTTTCGGCCTGATGTTTCATAGCCAGTTTTTCAAATTTATTTCGATTAAAAAACGGCAAGCAGTTGACTAAAAAGGCTTCCATATTGTACCATTTTTATTCCTCTTGTGGTCTTGGTTGTTTTTTTATTTTGTTCAATAGAAGTTTACCATGTCCCACAAGGAGAATTCTTTCAAGGCAGAACGTTATTTTAAAATCCGTTTTTGGACACTAAAGGTGAAAAGTATAAAAATGTGTTAATGCAACAGTTAAGAAGAGGAGGCACGCATGAAAAGAAAAGGCTGGTCAATGGCTGGGGGGGTAATCATCTGTCTTTTGACAGTCCTGTCCATGCCTTCTGCTTCACTTGCCATAGGCATTGAAGCGGCAATCGGGGGATGGTCACAGGGCATATCCGGCGATATTGCATACAGGCCGATAAATGCAATCACCGATACCATAGATCTTGAAACCGACATGGGCTACGATGATGAAACACGCGCCATGGGACGGGTAAGAATCGACATGCCGCTTGTAATACCAAACATATACCTGATGTACACACCGGTTGAGTTCGAAGGCTCCGGCCGTAAGAACGTCAACTTCAAGTTTGGTGATTACACCTTTACACGCAACATGCCATATACATCAAAGGTTTCCCTTGACCATGTTGATGTTGCGCTGTTTTACAGCATTCCTTTCCTGAACCTGGTTTCACTTGACACCCTTAACATAGACCTTGGCCTCAACCTCAAGGTGGCGGACGTGGAAGCGCAGATCACACAGTCCGTCACAGGCCAGCGCGAGGACAAGAGCTATACACTGCCTATCCCCATGGCTTTTGCCGCCATACAGGTAAAACCGATAGACATTATCTCCTTTGAAGCCGAGGCCAGGGGAATCGCGTACAGCGGCAACCACCTTTACAACCTTATCGGAAGGATAAAGTTCAAACCGCTGGGCCCGTTTTTCATTGCCGGCGGATACAGGTATGACTCAATAAAACTGGATGAAAAGGATGTCCTGCTGGATGCGACAATAAAAGGGGTATTCGCAGAGACCGGACTGGAGTTCTAAATGAAACATTCCGGCCCCTCTTTTTGCAGAGGGGCCGGTTTTTAACCCTGTGGGCAGTGAAAAACCCGCTTATCTTAGCAAGCCGGGCTTTGCATTATGGCAGGCAGCCACGTCTATGTGCGCCAGATAAAACCTGGCAAGATGGATCTTTTCACCTACCTTGTGGGCGACCCGGTGACACGGGACTGCATGCTTATAGATCCCGCTTTTAATACAGGGCGGCTCTTATCAATCGCAAAAGAGGCCGGGTACAAGGTAAGACTTGTTGTAAACACCCACGGGCACGCTGACCATGTTTGCGGGAACGCGGCAATAATAGCGGCAACCGGCGCCAGGCTGATGATACACGAAAAAGATGCGCCTTTTACAGGGCGCATGGTAAACAGGCTCATCTGCCGTGCCCTTGGAGGCAAACCTTCTCCTCCCGCGGATGTACTTTTAAGGCACGGGGAATATATAAAACTGGGGGAACTTGTCTTCACCGTTCTCCACACCCCGGGGCATACACCGGGAAGCATATGCATCTATACCAGGGGGCACCTGTTTGCAGGAGACACACTGTTTGTGGGCAGCGTCGGCAGAACAGACCTTCCTCGCGGGTCGGCAGAACAGCTGACAGACTCCATCTGCAGACAGATCTTTTCCCTCCCGGATGATACGCGCATATGGCCAGGGCACGACTACGGGGTCACGCCATCTTCAACCCTGCTCCATGAAAAACGGACAAACCCCTTCATGCGTCCGTGCTACAGACAAAAGGCAACATAACATGTCTCCATCCGGCATGACGGATGGGCACTACCTGTTTTTCTTTTTTTTCTCAAGCTGGTCTAAAGTACCTTCAAGGTAAGCCTTGACCCTGGCTTTATGCTCTTTTATCTCCTTTTCAAGAGCAGCCTTGCGTTTACGGTAATCTTCCGCCCGCTGCTTATAGCTTTCCAGCTTCTTTGTATACTCCTTCAGCCCGGCCCTTGTCTTGATCCCGGAACGCTCGGCCTCCAGCCTTTTTCGCTCCTCCTCAAGTGCCCTGAACTCATCTTCAAGCTTTTTTGCCTTTTTCTTCAGCTCATTGCCCCTGGCCGGATCATATGTCGGCCGGATCTTTGATTCGGCGGCACCAGGTTTTATCTCTTCTGTCTGTGTCCCGGTAAAACCGGTCTGCTGGGGCAAAGTTCTCTTTATCTCGCTGTCCACCTTAACATTTTTGCGAAACCTGGCCGGTACCGATTCAAGACTGTTTGTATAAAAGATCCGACCGTTTTCATCGGTATAACTGTAAATCTCCGCAAACGCCCCTTTATGCAAAAAAACAGACACGATAAAAATTATGGCTGCGATTACTGTTACCGCTTTGCATATATGGTTCAAAATGTTTCCTCCCGCATCTGTTGTGCACATCGCATATCCCACGGCCTGCCCCTTCCTGCCGTCAGTTTCAATATGCCTGTACAGATAAAACATACGCCTGCCATCCAAAGGATGAATCTCCACAATGCACCCGGATAACAGCTTTTTTTGATTTTATTTTTCTTT
>MZGQ01000025.1 GCA_002085115.1 Desulfococcus sp. 4484_241 | reverse complement strand
AAAAGCAGGCAAACCGCAGCCCAATATAAACAGCAACATCAAGACCGCGGTAGTGGCTTGCAGCATGTTTCTTTTTGTCATACCAGTGTCCTCCCTTTCCATTTCATCGTTGTAAAATGTTACAAATAAAAAAGCCACGAACACTTCCGGTTCAAACTGCGGTCGACAAACAGTGTCCCGCCATAAGAAAAAGTTTACCCAAACATGGAAATCCAGCCGGTTAAATGGTCACCGCATCCCGGAGGCCATCCACATTTCCCCCTCCGTTTTGCTCACTCATCCGCACAATCGCAATTCCCGTCCGGTGAGTCGCAAATGTCGTCCATCTGTCACTTCGGCGAACATGCACACAATCCTTTTCATGCCTTTTGCGGTCAGCTTCCACCAGGCATCCATCACATCAAAACACGAGGATGTGCTGACCACCGTCTCAAGCCTGTCGGCACCGATATTGAGGTTGCGCGCCATCTGCATGACATCAAGATCGTTTTCAGGCCCATCGGCCCCGGTTACATAGAGAATCACCCCTGTTTTCATATCTCTTCGCCTCCTTTCCCGCATAAATTTCCCGTACTCCATAGCCCCCCCCAAAAAAAATCCCCGGACCGATATGAATCGATCCGGGGATTTCCCATCTTTATCCTCGAATACACCTTGTTTAGCGCCTTTTGTCCACGAAGTTGCTAAACCATGTCTCAGGCAGGTCTTCTGGCTTTCGGATCACCCTACTTGCCGCGCCTTCCCACCTGGCTTAACCAAGCAGTGACATCCTGCGGCTTTCGTCCCCGATTACAGCGACGGGCTCGCTCCCGATTTTCACGGGATTCCCTTTTATGCCTTAAAGGCACCTGAAACTACCCTGCTTTTCTACACCTTTCCCAAAGGATGTCAAGAAAAAAATCATGGCTCCTCCACCCCTTTAATGTTTGGAGCAGCTGTCCCGATTTTTTTTTAAGGGATCATCCTTTTGCAGTTACTTTATTTTGCCTGGTCCTGTTTTTTGACTATTTTTAAAAGTTCGATATCGAATATAAGCACTGAATTGGGGCCTATTCTGCCTGCGCCTCTTTCCCCGTAACCCAGTTCCGGCGGAAGGAAGACCCGGTAGGTGCTCCCGACAGGCATCAGCTGGATGGCTTCGGCAAAACCTTTTATTGTTTTTGAAAGATCGACCTTGGCTGGTTTGTTGCTTTCATATGTGCTGTCAAAGACCTTTCCGTCTATAGTGCTTCCCTTATAGTTTACCATTACCTGGTCGGTCCTGGACGGTTTTGGACCATTCCCCTTTTTTATAACCATGTATTGCAGGCCGCTTTTTGTAACAACAACTCCTTTTTTCTTTTTGTTTTCTTCAAGGAATTTCTTACCTTCCTCCAGGTTTTTCTTGGCCTGCTCTTCACGTTCCTTTTGCATCTTTTCTCTTCTTTTTTTTGCAAAATTCATCAGTGCTGTGCGGGCCTCTTCATCTGAAAGAAGGACGGAACTTCCCTTGGCCTTATCTTCAATGCCTTTTATGACAAGGTCGATGTTGATCTCATCCTTAATGTTTTGCAGTGATTGCCAGATGTTTATACCAATGGCATAACTTGTTTTGGCCTTGTCACTGTCAAGTTTTACAGGCTTTTCGTTTTTTTGGTTTGCCTTCTGGCATCCGTAGGCTCCGGCAATGAGAAACAGGACTGCCAGAATGGTTGCTGTGATTTTTTTCATTTGGGGTCTCCTTTCGTTTATCCCTGTGCAGCGCCTTGTGCAGGGAAGAAATTGATGCTTAAAATATAGGAAATGGCACCTGTTACTTTAACTTTCTTACATTCTTTTTGGATGAAAAATCGGTAAGCGGTCTTAACCGTGATTTTGAGTCCTTTTCATCCTTTATTTTAAGGCCTTCCATCAGTATGTTCATGAGGGGTGTACGAATCACGCGTTCCTTCTTGCGGCATATCCCGGTAATCTCAAATTGAATCTGGTCCCAGGACAGCATTTCAATAGCGGCCTTTTCTCCCTTAAGCTGGTCGGTTGCGGCGTTGATCATCGTTCCGTCTCTAAAATAGATGGTTCCGGCCTTGTCGCCGGACTTTACTTTTACCGTGCATGTTTTTCTTTCCATTTCGAGGAGCTGCAAGAACGATGGAAGACTTATTCCCGTAAGGTTCCCCTCCACGCCAGCGTTGAGCTGTTCGAAAATTGCGTCGGTCAGTATATCCATGTTAAGGGGCTTTTCAAAATATTTGTAAGCCCCCAGGGCGTAGGCTTTCTTCTCGATCACCTCTGAGCCGAAGGCGGTCATGAGAAAAACAGGAGTACCCGGATAGTTTTTATCTATATATTCCAGCAACTGGAATCCGTTCATCACCGGCATTTGCAGGTCTGTGATTATCAGGTCGATTTTTTCGGTTGTCATAAGGTCAGCGGCTTCAGCCCCGTTTTTTGCCGTTATGATCTCAAAGGATTTGCAGTATGGTTTCATGACCCGTGACAGCAGGCCACGGGAAACAGAATCGTCATCTACGATAAGAACTTTTTTCAATGATCAACGGTCCTTGTTTATTCGTATAAGCTGTTATGATATTTTCCCCGGTGATTCACATAAATCCATAAGGTTCTATATAGAATAAGTAACGTACTGTCAAGTGGTAAGCATTTATGATACAAGGCGTTTCAGAGGGGGGGATTTTCCCCGTACCAGGCCGGAAATGGGGAAAAGGTGTTTATGAATGGAAACCGGTTAATATGTGTAGGGTATTGCAGGATGGTGATGGGAAGAGCAAGAGAAACAGGGAAACATGAAACAGGAGAACAAAACAGACAACAAGCGACATTTCATGGAGACGCTATATATCGCCGATCCTGAAATTGCGGAATATATAGAAGCAGGCCTTTCCGATATAGGCAGTGATCTGCCCTGCAAGATACTTGAAACAATGGCAGAGGATGTCGTGTATGGCCTGTCACTGGAGCCAAGGTTGGGCAAGACCGTTGCCAACGGATATATGGCACTTGCAAAAGCCGGCGCAAATACGGAAGCAATGGAACAATACAGCACCGCTGTGCGGGATGCCATGAAGGAGGGCCCAAGTCTTGGCAGGATAATGGCAGGTACACTCAGCCACGTCATTATTAACGGTGACAGACCTTTTGTTCGAAAATTTCTGGACACCATTGCCATGCTAAGGCACAAATGGCTTTATGCCATAGCAGCGGAGCCCCTGGAGGTGGTTACAACACTTATAGCCGATGGCAGTCTGGATGCCGGGCTGGCCTACATGGACCTGCTACATGACCTGTTCTCTCACGACCTTACATATAATCAGTACAGGAGATTTGCCGGCCAAATTCCAGGTATGGTTGTTTCTGTCAAGCCGGCCGGAAGGGCCTGGACCATAGAACAATTGCGAAGGGTCGCCGCTCTCGATTTCGATCTTGCCTGCAGTTTCGCGGATGCACTTGCCGGAGAACTTTCGTTTTTATCCAGAAGAGATCTTGAAAAGTTTGTCGACATGGGCCTTGAGATGTATGCGCGTGACAAGACGGCTGGTGAAAGGTTTTTATGCCTGGAATCAAGAGCCGGCATAGAGGCTTGTGACAGGCTGCGTTCCACCGCTGTTTTTGCCGAAATGCAGCAGGGTGTTTCCCGTTATATACAGGCACGCACCGGGAGACGCATATCGGTAAAGCCTGTATCCTCCATTCCCGGAGGGCTGCTCGGAAGTGACACCGACTCGGTTATCGCCTGTTATGATGGCCGTAGCGTATATCTTGCAGACGAGGTGGCTGTTTATCCGTATCGCAGGGACAATCAGCTGGTCTATAAGGCGCTGGCGTGGATAGAGGCGGGCCTTTTTGAGTTCGGTACGTTTGATTTCGATTTTGAGAGGGCTTTGGAATATTGCAAAGGGCTGTTAAAAAACAGCCGGACAGACAAGGGTGGCCCTGACATGGAAAGGTTTTTCAGCCTGTTCCCTGTCCCCCTGCTTGCGGCCGACCTTTTTTCCATAATCGAGTATGGCAGGGTAAAAACCCTGCTTGAGGAGTCCTACCCCGGCGGAGCCCGCAGGTTCTATTCACATCTTGTAAAAGGAATCAGCGCCGGCGGAACGTTTATGTACAACCTCTGTGCAGTCATTGCCCTTGGCGCGGAGCCGGCGGCTTTTATCGACGGTGCCGGGCTCGATACGTTTAATACAATCCGGGACCTGTTTTACCGCCATGCGGCCGGGAAAAGGTTTCCCGAGGCAAGCGCAATGGCTGTATCGGCTGTTTTTGACCGTCTTGGTCATAATTTTTGCAACGGCGTGGAAACGTATACTACTGAAAGAATGCCTTACGGGCTTCGCGTGCGTCCAGCCCTCTTTGCCAGTGCTTTCGGAAAATATGAGCAGCTGGCTTCCAGGGTCAAGGAGAAAATCGAAAAAGCGGGTTACAGGGTATACAAGACCGATCTGCTTAAACATCTGGCCGAACGGGGAGGGGCGCTTAACTCCGATGACATAACAAGAGTTGTCAGGGATGGCGGCGGGCCCCTGGAAGGAGGGGGGGATGCGCCCGATCTTTCGGCAATGGGATTGGATGAGTTCAGTGAGTGTTACGAGCAGCCTCCCGTCTATTCACCGTTTGCCGGGTCTGCTTTCCGTTATCGGGAATGGGACAACACCATAGGTGATTATCTTGATGATTATGTTCTCGTGCGTGAGAACAAGGCGGTCGAAGGCGATAACATGTTTTACGAAACAGTGTTAGAGAGGCACAGGGGGCTTGTTAAGAGGATCCGCTACGCATTTGAGCTTTTAAAACCTCAGGGGATGGCTGTTTTAAGAAAATGGCGTGAGGGTGATGATTTTGATTACCGGCAGCTCATAGATTTTGTCGTTGACAGAAGATGCGGATTGACTCCTTCTGAAAGAATATACATAAAACGTTTGAAACAGGTGCGTGACGTAGCTGTCATGCTTCTTATCGATGTTTCCCGATCAACTTCAAATTATGTGGCAGGGTCTGGTGATACCACGGTGCTCGATGTTGAAAAGGAGGCCGCCGTTCTTTTTTGCGAGGCTCTTGACGTTGTCGGCGATTTGTACTCAATCGCCGGCTTTTCAGGGTCGGGGCGCCTGGGGGTTGATTATTTTGTTATAAAAGAGTTTGATGATTTCATGAATGATGAGACCAGGCGTTGTATCGGCTGGCTCTCCCCCCAGCGCAACACGAGAATGGGGGCAGCCGTGAGACACGCTACGGCAAAACTCAGGGATGTGCCCGCGGTTTCCAGGCTGCTTATTATAGTTACCGATGGATTCCCCAATGACATAGGTTACAAAAGGGAACGGGCAATAGAGGATACGCGTCGGGCATTGTTGGAAGCCCGTGCCGAGAGAATAGCGGTTCATACCATAACGGTGAATATACCGGGCGACAGGGCTCTTGACAATGTTTATGGCAAGGTAAGCCACACCGTTATTTCCGATGTGCGTGAACTGCCGGACAGGCTGCTGAAAATTTACGGACGGCTTACCGGATAGCCGTGGCTGGTCATCCGCAAAGCACAGATGGGCAGTGACATGATTCTGTATAATGGAATATACCAGTGGAAAGGGCTTGGAAAACCTCTGGGACTGGCGCAGGGAAAGATCATGCTCAAGATTTTCAGGCTTGACGATGATCCTGCCGATAGCGTTTTGCACATGCGCCCAAATATTGTCGTGGTATCGGATGTGCCCGGTGATGCCATAACTGTAAAAGGATGGGCCGGTCCGCTTGCCACATCCATTTCAGGCAAGTTCGGCATCGATCCCCAAAGAATGCTTTGGATCGAGCATTACCCCGAGGTGAAGTACGGAGTAAAGAAGGTTAAGCAGATTCCAGAAATATATGAGGTGGTCGATTTCACCTGGCGCGAAGGCGTTGCAATTTCTCCAAGGTGGCGGCCTTTACGCCCGCCCATGTTGGACATAGTAAAGAATTTGGTCGAAAACGGCTAACAAGGATGTTTCATGTATTTCCCAAGCTTGGATTGACAGGGTATGTTTTGGTCGCATACGGGAAATTGTCTTTACTGTTGGAATTATGTGGCAATCCATGAAATTACTATTGTCTAAACAAGTTAAAAATAGCTAATTTTAAAATGCCTGGCACTCTTTTATGGTTCTTTTCTGTTGCTTGTCCAAAAAGAAAAGGCCTCCCGTCAGCTTGGCCTGTGGCTTCCCTTGGCTCCTTTATGGAGCCGGGAATGGCATCCTCATACTGTACGGGAAGGTCGTAACCTTTCCATTCAATTACCGCTTCCATCATCTGTCCAATTGGGTTATTCTCTTTGCAGTGGGTCATTTGGTTTCCTTCTTTCTTGACTTTGGTAAACCTTTGAAGTACTGATTTGGCCACCAGTTTCAAGCTCTTTCTCCGATGGCTACATCGCAGCAGCTCGAAACGAAATAGCAGGCAAAATGGTACACTAACAATGAAAATGAAATCAGAATTTCATAATTATCAATATGAAAGCGCTTGTCCAGACGGTATAGAAAACCATTGGTGGTATTTGGCGCGAAACAGAATCATAGCAAATACAATAAGGACTCAGGCGAATCCCAATGCTGCAATTCTTGATGTTGGTTGTGGTAAAGGCATTACGGTAAAATATTTACGGGACAGGGGGATAAACTGTTTCGGCGCCGAATTGGCTGAAGTAAAACCTCTTGCCGCTGTTGAAAAATATATCTACGTTGGCATAAACGCCGCCGATATCCCGAGTGTTGAAAGACAGCGCTATGAAACCATCCTTTTACTTGATGTAATCGAACACATACATGACCCGGTAGAATTTATCCAGAATCTGGTAGCTGCGTTTCCCCGTCTATCACATCTTATCATTACCGTTCCTGCCCGCCCGGAATTATGGTCAGATTATGACGAATTCTATAGCCATTACAAGCGATATACAATAGAAATGCTAAACAGCCTATCCTTTAAGCTCAACGTGAAGCGCTCACACCTGGGTTACTTTTTTCACTTAGTGTATATTCCTGCCTGGCTTCAAGCCATTCTAAAGAAAAAAAGAAAAATAGGTGTTGGGGCACCACATGGACTAAGCCAGTTGGTCCATAAGATAGTTTCTTATGCAATGCTTTTGGATTATTACGTGTTGCCAAAGCGAGTCGTTGGAACCAGTCTCCTCGCATACTTTTCTCTGGGCTCGACACCTGCCCGACAAAAATAAGGATTAGTCCCGAGTCAAGCGAAGTGTAATGGCCCAGTAAAAACGAACGCCCCATTTTGGTTTTCGATAAAGCAACATTTTTTATGTAAATTCCATTATGGGGTTTAATCAGTTCTCCTCCGGTTTCAGATAGACATTGCCTGCTTCCTTCTCAATCCTCACTTATCTCCATGAGGATCGCGGGTGGCAAGTCTCAGGAGCGTACGGTGCTTCTTTGCCTGCCACCGCCGATGCACGTCACAGAGCCAAGCGCCCGACACCCGGCTGCGTCTGACCTCCATGGCCTTGTTTGGCAATATGGTAACCGAACTTTTCCGGCCTTTCATACCGTTTTCAATCACCGCTTCAAATCCCCCCCGGGGTGAGACTGGCCCGGAGGGAGGGGGACGATTTTTAACGCACAAGTATCCGGGTTGTGAGATTATGTTATGAGATCCTGTATTTTCATCATGAAGTCCCCGAAATCGCGTCCATGCTCTGGTGATCCTTCCATGGTGAGATAACCCGATTTTACTGCAGAAAGCATGTCAACCTCGTTTAATATAACCGGCATGGCGCCATCTATGCCGTTAAACTTAAGGTGTATGAAAGGCCGTCTTCTCGTATAGGTACCCCTGCCTGCTTTTGTTTTGCCGGCTTTTACCCGCAGGTATGCCGCTATGTCATCGTCAACGGTTATCTGGTAAATTCTTTCAGGCTGCTTGCCGGTCCAGTTTACCATCTCCGGATCACCGCCTGACCATGCGGTGATGTCGATTATGTCCCTCCTCGCCTGGTATGCCTTTTCATTCAGCAGGGCTAATTCTTCACTTGTAAGCGACATGTCTGCCTCCATTGTTAGCTGTTGTTCCGGCTGTTCTTGATTGCCTTGAATGCATCGTCCGCAATCTGTAAAGTGCGGTCCAGGTCTTCCTGGTTATGCGCGGCTGAAACAAACCAGTTGTGGTGTGAGGCAAAAAATGCTCCACGCCTTGTACATTCACCGCACCACTTCTGGTGAAGCATCAGCGTCGGGTCGTCGGTTATCCTCAGGTATGGCATTGACGGATGACCTGTAAACTTCAGGTTGTAGCCATGGTGTTTTGCCACCTCGGTCAGCCCGTTTTTCAGTTTTTCGCCGAATTCCAGCATCATTGCCGTGGCGTTTATCCGTTTCATCTCATCTATAGTGGCTATGGCGGCCGCCATTGGAACAGCCGAAAACCAGTAACTCCCGGTATAGAAAACCTTTGATGCCGCGGTTTTAAGGGAATCCGTACCGACAAGGGCGGATATCGGATAGCCGTTTCCGATTGCCTTGCAGAAGCATATAAGGTCGGGCGAAAATCCGAAATACTCGTTCGAGCCTCTTATATCAAGCCTGAATCCACAGCGAATGTCATCCACTATCAGAACTATGCCGTTTTTCCTGCAGATGGATTCGATTTTCTGCCAATACCCGTCAGCCGGCATCTCATTGTCTTCAAAAACAGGGTGGTGGTATGGGGTCGCCATGAACGCCGCGATATCATCGGGGTGTTCATCGATGACTCTTTCAAATGCCGTTGGATCGTTCCATGGTATCCGTATGAAATGGGCAGTATCCTCTTCGATAATACCGTTGTGCCCCAGTGTCTGTGTCCACGGTGCGACGCCGTGATACCCGCCCTTTATTAGAACAACCTTTTTCCTGCCGGTGGCGTTACGGGCCGTCATTATGGCGTAAGTCGTGACATCATTTCCGTTTTTTGCGAAAAACGCCCAGTCTGCGACAGATACGGTCTCGACCAGTTTTTCGGCAAGCTCCACCATCACCGGGCTGGCGCATGTCATGCAGTTGCCAAGGGACAGCTGGTCAAGCGCTGCCCTGTCAACCACCTCGTTGTTGTAGCCCAGGACCATGGGCCCGTATGCACACATGTAATCGATAAACTCGTTGCCGTCCACGTCTATGAACCTTGAGCCTTTTGCCTTTTGTGCATAGAAGGGGTAGTGCTCCGGCGGGACCATCGGTGCAGGGCTGAAGTGGCCATAAAGTCCACACGGGATTACACGAACGGCTTTTTCAAACAACTCTCTTGATTTTTTATAGGTGTAAGTCATTTGGCGCCTCGCTTATTGTTTCAGGTATATTGGGATCCTGTCCAGTATCAGGTCAACCGCGTCTATCTGCGGTATCTGTCCCATTATTTTGATTTCTCCCAGGGCTATAGCCGTTTATCAAAAGAGCAGCTGTGGGGGATTCGTGTTCCTCCGGAATCATGGAAATTGCCCCGTCATTTGCAAGCAGCGTGACAGCAGGGCCGTCCGGAAGAATCTTCATCATAATAGTGGCCCCGTCAGGCATCCCGGAAGCTATGGTTTTGCATATCTTATCCTCTTCGGAAAGTATACTGACAGCCCGTCCTGCGGTGTAAAGGCTCAGCAGCGTGTTGATTCTGGCATACTCATTATCTGAAAGCAGCTCGTCGGTGGGTTTCAGAAAATACTCCAGCCTGTCGGTGAGCCTGGGAAACTGTTTTGAAAGAAACGAGAGACGTGTGAATCCCTTCAGTGGAATCGGCATCGCCTCGTTGTCAAACATACGGTTCAGGTGACGACATGAGAAAAACAAAAGCAAGATGTCAGACTGCGGTGCTTTTCCCGCCCCCACTTTACATCTGCCGTCTGTGAAACATACATAGGCGCTTGGTCCTTTTTTCACGGTGAACTGAATGCAGGCGTTCCACCCTCTTGTCATCTCTGCCGCCTTGGCGTCGTTTTCTATGAGAGTCTCAAGATTGGGCAGCACGGCCTGAAGGTTCAGCCTTGATAGTATAAGGTCCTGGCTCATGCTAACTCCTTTGCTGTAGGTTGGTATTTGCAGTCTCCTGTCTATTGCAGTACTCTTTCAACAGGAGCGCATTCAAGGCCAAAGGCCTCGGCTACTCCGGAACATGTAATCTTTCCTTTTGCGATATTTACCCCTGCGCATATTTCCGGGTTTTCCATGGCCGCCCTTTGCCAGCCCTTTTCCGCCAACTCAAGGACATAGGGCAGTGTGGCGTTGGTAAGGGCATGGGTAGATGTCCTTGGAACGGCACCCGGCATGTTTGCCACACAGTAGTGAACGACGCCCTCCTCGATAAAAACCGGGTCGGAATGGGTTGTGGGCCTTGATGTTTCAAAGCATCCCCCTTGATCTATCGCAACGTCCACCATCACGGCCCCTTTTTTCATGGTTTTCAGCATGTCCCTTGTAACAAGTTTCGGTGCTCTTGCGCCGGGCAGAAGAACCGCGCCTATCACCACGTCCGCAACACGGATTCGGTCTCTTATGGTTGCGGGGTTTGAGATGAGCAAAAAGCAGTTTTTCGGCATAACGTCGGACAGGTAACGCAGCCGGTCAAGCCTGGTGTCAAGAAGGGTGACCTTTGCGCCAAGGCCGCAGGCCATTTTTGCCGCATTTACGCCCACTACACCGCCACCGATAACAAGTACGTTGGCCGGTTCAACACCTGGAACACCACCAAGCAGTATCCCCTGCCCCCCTTTTGACATCTCGAGAAATTTGGCGGCTTCCTGCATGGACATCCGTCCTGCCACTTCACTCATCGGCGTCAGAAGGGGGAGGGAGCCGTCGTTTTTCTGGATGGTTTCATACGCTATGCATATGGCGCCGGTTTTGACAAGTGCGTCCGTAAGAGTCCGGTTTGCAGCCAGGTGCAGGTATGTAAATAAAATCTGCTCCTTTTTTATAAGCCCGTATTCGGATGGCTGAGGCTCCTTGACGTGCATTACCATTTTTGCAAGTTCATAAATTTTTTCCGCAGGCTCTACTATCCTGGCACCTGCTTTTGTGTAATCTTCATCCGCAAACCCGCTTCCGATACCGGCCGCTTTTTCCACCAGGACCTCATGCCCATGCTTGACAAGTACTTCCACGCCGGCCGGAGTCATGGCCACCCGGTACTCTTCTGTTTTTATCTCTTTTAAAATACCGATTATCATTTGCCACCTTTTTGTGTTGCCAACATTTCTATAAACATGCGTGCAATATCAGCCGCTTTTTTCAGGGAAACATCACGCGGGTTTGCGAACCATTGGATCTCCATTCCCTCGTGCATTGCTATTATCATGGAAGCGTATGCATTTTTTGTCCCGCCAGGAAGGACCTTGAACGTTTCGATATCGTCAATGAAATCGATTATTGCTGCCCGGAAACGGCGGAAAGTGGTTGCCAGTGTTTTACGGACCCTTGGGTTGTGCCGGGCCTCCACCATGAACTCCAGGAAAACCCCGGTAACTTCATCGCCGATCATGCCCGGGCCGAACAGAAAACGCAGGGCGTGTGCAAGACGCTCTTCCGGATCTTTGTATGGTCTCATTTTTTTATTGAAATATTCAAAAATCATGTCCGTATAGTGTGCCACAAGCGTCTCGATCATCTCGTCACGGTTTTGAAAATAGTGGTGCAGTATGCTTGGTTTTACGTTTGCCTCCTGGGCCACTTTCCTGATAGATGCGCCTGAAAAGCCTTCCCGCGCGACGCACCTGTAAAAAGCGTCGATTATTTCGCTGCGTCGCTGATCCGCCATGCTTTTTCGTCCCATGTCCGCCCCCAAAATAGAAGTTGAATGGCAAATTGATTGTTTGGTCGTTTGACCAAAATAACAACACGCCACCAAACGGTGTCAAGAAAAAAACAGGTTCTGTTGTAAAAACTTCAAACCCTTTACGGCCGGCGCATGATTTTGGTAAATGCACTGCAGCAAAACAGGTTTGCCAATACAGATTTTTCAGCGGTCTTCTTGGTCCCGGTATGCAAGCCTGTTGTCATAAAGTTTTATCAAACGGCCCGGCGAGCTTTTCAAGGCACTGGATAATCTCTTCCACCGATGCCGGTTTTGGCAGGTAGTCGTCTGCTCCCATGACGTTTTTTGGAAGGGTGGAAAAACGGGTTGAACCAACGGTGCCGGGAACGGAACTTAACAAAATTACGGGAATGGAGCGCAGCCTGGAGTCATTTTTCAGCTCGGCGCAAACTTCTTTGCCGCTTTTTTCAGGCATTATCATATCCAGAATAACGGCGCATGGCGGGTCTGATCTTATTTTTTCAAGTGCCTGGGTACCGTCATAGGCTATATCAATGTTAAAGCCTTTTTTTTGCAAATTTTTCTTTACGATCAAAGCAAAGTCGGCTTCGTCGTCCACTACCAGGATCACTTTCCTGTTTTTAGCAGCCATGACCTGCCGGGCCTCACAACTTTTCGCGTTTTTTCTTTGCCGCCTCCCTTTTTTGTTTTGAGGCGGCTGCAACGGTTTTAATCGTATTCCGGGAGGACGCTTTTAAACCATCAGCCGATGCTGTTTCAATGGTTTTTCCCCTGGCATCAGCAAGAACAGCCCTGCCCAGCGGGGTTCGGGTGATCACGGTGGTCCAGCCCTCTTTTGCGCCTATTCCCCCGAATGATATATCTGAATATTCAGCTGAATAGTCCATGCAGAACCGGCAGGCAAACCGTTTCATGAAATCGATCTTTTCAAGCGGAATGGATATTACGCTTTGGTCACTGAGATACACCATGAAGTTTTCTTTTATGTTTATTTTTTTTACCGCATCCCAGCTGAACCCGCCGATCTTTTCGAGCTGTTTTTTCTCATCTTCGTCAAACGTGAAGTTGCCGGAGCAAAACAGGCCCAGGCAGAATTTTATCGAGTCGGAAGGTACAATACCGAGCACCTCTATTTTTCTTACCGCCTCTATCTGGCAGGGTGTCCCCACCAGGGCAATACGGCTAAGGCCTTTTTCCATAACGGGGCGGAACTCCTGGACAGAAGGGGAATATGTCGAGTAGTCATGGCCGAAATGTTTTATTCCGTGGGATGTGCCGAGGAAAAAACCTGCCGACTCGATAATATCCTCCCTTGTCATTGCCAGGTGCGGCTCTCTGTTCAGCAGGCCGGTTTGCCTGGTCACGATAGCGCCGTCTATGCGGCCCGTATCAAACAGGTGAAGAAGGATCGCCGTGACAGCTCCGCCGTCAGTGGCCTTCGCCCGGATGGCCGGATCCATTGCCCTGGCTGCAGTCAGTTCGATTACCCTGCCTATAGGCGGTTCCCAGGAGACCATTTTTTTTGTTTCTTCGTCCAGCTCGTTTATCTCTGGACATATTGAGTAACAAAGTCCGCACTCGATACACTTGTCCCGGTCTCCAAAGCGGGGCATGCCGTTTTCGTCAAGCTCAAGGGCTCCATAGTTTATCGATGTGCAGAAAGTAACACACCCGCCGCAGTGGTGGCACAGGCCCGGTTTCTGAACCTCTTCAATCAGGTCTTGAAAGGTCTTCATATATCCTCCCCGCGGTTATTAAAGGCTCGGCCTGGGGTACAGGCCTGCCTGCCTGACGATTTCAGGGACCTTTTCTTCCCACTCGATTGCCATTATATGAAAGCCGCTTACGCCCTCTACCTCTTTCAGCCTCTGGATAGATTCAATACAGATTTTTATTCCCTCCTCGGCCTGTTTCTCTTTGGGCGTGTCGGAAAGCCGCTTTACTATTTCATCCGGGACGTCCATACCAGGCACACGGTTTTTCATATATCTGGCCATGCCGGCGGATTTCATCGGGGTCAGGCCGGCCAGGATAAAAACCTTTTCATGGAGCCCCCTGTCCCTGATCCTTTTCATCCACTCCTCGAACCGGTCAAGATTGTATATGCACTGGGTCTGGATAAACTCGACGCCGGCAGCCACTTTTTTAGCCAGCCTTGGGACCCTTATTTCAAATGGATCGGCAAACGGGTTTGCGGCTGCACCGACGAACATCCTGGGGGGTCTTGCGATTTCATCGCCGCCGAGGAATTTACCCTCATCGCGCATCAGCCTGACGGTCTGTATAAGCTGCATGGAGTCTATGTCATGAACGTTCTGGCCCGTCGGGCAATCACCAAAACTCTGGTGGTCGCCGGAAAGGCATAATATGTTGTATATATCAAATGATGCAGCTCCCAGGATGTCACTCTGCATGGCTATGCGGTTCCTGTCGCGGGTAACCATCTGGAGAACAGGTTCAAGCCCCATAAGCTTGAGGTGGATACAGGATGCCAGGCTGCACATACGGGTCATGGCTGTCTGGTTGTCGGTTATGTTAATCGCATCGACATAGTCCTTTATCATTTCTGCCTTTTCCCTGATCACTTCGGGATCGCTGCCTCTCGGAGGTCCACATTCGGATGTCACCGCGAGGTGCCCCTGGCGAAGAATTTTTTCCAGCTTGCTGGGTGTTTTTTCGCTCATTGCTGCAAATCCTCCCTGACCATTTTTCTGGGTCCGCCTGAACGTTCATTGGACCAGTCCTTGATAGGTGTGAGTTTTTCATAGTCGTCCAGCCTGCCCAGGGCCGCCAACCGGTCCACTATCAACTGCCACGCACAGTCCACATCCTTGTTTATTTCACACTTGCCGTTTGAGGATCCTCCGCAAGGACCATTTAAAAGACGCTTGGCGCACCTTGACACCGGGCATATACCTCCCGTGATCGCAAGTATGCACTGACCGCATCCCTGGCACCGTTCCGTGAAAACTCCGGGCGCGTCTACAGCGCCCATGAAGGTGGTGTTCAATGCCGGGAACACGGGGGTTGTGGCCAACTTTTCAGCCGTGAACTGCACCCCAACGCCGCAGGCGGTTGACAGTACAAGGTCAGCCCAGTTCAGCTCTTCTGTAACAGGCTCGTAGAACTCATGCTCGCACTGCCTCTCTATGCCTGAGTTTTTTATCTCCATCTCCACCTGTTCCTGCTTTGCCTTTATCCGAAGAAGGGATGCCAGGATTTCGGCCTCCTTGTTCCCTCCGGAATGGCATACGGCAACGCATGTATTACATCCGAACACGAGCACCTTCTTATAGGGCTTGACCATCTCCCATATCTCTTCCAGAGGTTTCTGCTCCCCTACAATCATGGTGATTACTCCTTTTCGTGGTGATTATGCTCCGCCAGCCATACGGGCGATGGCCCAAGCTGACGGATCCGTTCAGTAAACTCGGTGCATATCTCGGCCCACCGGGGTCCCATTGCGGCAGACAGATTATACATCTCGATGCGTGAAGGGTCTATGCCAACCTTCACGATAAGCTTCTTTAAATATTCTATTCTTTTTTTAGCGTTTGTATTTCCATCCAGGAAATGGCACTGGCCCTCCAGTCACCCGGCCACGAAAACGCCGTCAATCCCCCGCTCAAGTGCGCGCAGTACGTAAAAATGATCAAGCTTGCCCGTGCATGGCAGGCGTATGACCTTCACATTAGGAGGGTATGACAGGCGCATGACTCCCGCGAGATCGGCTGCCGCAAAGGCGCAGTAGTGGCAAGCGATGGCGAGTATGTTTGGTTCCCATCCCGGCGGTGGCACAACCGGTTTTTCCACCGGGGCCGCCTTGTTTTCCTCCTCCTTTTTGACCCTTGTTGTCTGCTGATGGCTCATTTAGGCAGTCCTCTCTTGTTACCGAATAGATAAGTTGCTCAAATCAGGTTATTGCGTCTATCATGGCTATAATCTGGTCATCCCTGAAATTGTTTACCTGGAATGCCTTGGCCGGGCATATGCCGGCACAGATGCCGCATCCCATGCATTTGACCTCGTTATGGCTGATCCGTCCGTCTTCATCGATAAACGGAGAGTCAAACGGGCATACACGGAAACAGGCAAGACAGGACATGCATATGTCCCTGTTGTGCTTTGCGATTATACCTGAAACATCGAGCCTGTCGCGGGAAAGAAGAACCCCGGCACGGCCTGAAGCGGCAAGGGCCTGGCTTATGGTTTCGTCAAGGTTCTTTGGAGCATGTGCCAGACCGGCTACGAATATTCCCTCACTCGGAAAATCAACCGGCCGAAGTTTAACGTGAGCCTCAAGAAGATATCCGTCCGGGTTGCGGGTAAGCTTGTAGAGTTTACCAATATCCTCGGTCGATGGGTGGGGACGCAGCCCCGTGGAAAGGGCAAGATAATCGGCGCGTACGATTATATCCCTGCCGAGAATATAATCAAAGGCGCGTATGGCCGGCTTCCCGCTGGTGACGGTTACCTCTGGCTTGCGGTCCGGCTCGAACCTTACGAAAAGCACTCCAAGTTCCCTGGCTTTTCTGTAGTAGTCTTCTCTCAGGCCGTAGGTGCGTATGTCCCTGTAGAATATGGTCACAGATGCGTTCGGATATTTCTCTTTTATGGCGATGGCGTTTTTTATTGCGTCCTGGCAGCAAATTCTCGAGCAGTAGTTGAAGGGTTCCTCACGGGAGCCCACGCACTGGATCATTGCAAACGAGGCCGCCGGCTCAAACGTTTCGGTTTCCAGGAGTCTTTCCAGTTGTCGCTGGGTCATAATGGCGTCGCTTTGCCCGTAGCAATATTCCGTGGGTTCATATTCAACGCCTCCGGTGGCAACTATGATTGCGCCATGGGCGAACGATGAGCCATCTGAGAGCGTGGTGTTAAAGTTACCGACAAAACCGTCGGTACTCTTGATTTCCACGCCGGTATGTACGGTTATTCGGGGATGGTTCAGGATTTTTTCTATCTGTTTGGCAAGAAATGCCTGAACATCACTTCCATCCAGGGTCCTGTACACATTTTTGGCAAGTCCGCCCAGTGTGTCTGTTTTTTCAACGATATGGACATCGTACCCCTGGTCGCCAAGCGCAAGTGCCGCAGTCATGCCGGCAACACCACCTCCTATCACCATAGCTCCGTGTGTTACCGGCACAGAGTCGGTATGGACAGGCTCGAACCTTTTCACTTTTGCAACGACCATTTTAACTATGTCAATAGCCTTTGCCGTGGCCTCCTTGTTTTGTCCCATGTGGCACCATGCGCACTGCTCCCTTATATCCGCAAGTTCGAACAGGTATTTGTTCAGGCCTGCGTCGCGTATGGTTTCCTGGAACAGTGGCTGATGGGTACGGGGTGTACAGGAAGCCACAACCACGCGGTTGAGGTTGTGCTCCCGCACCAGGTCTTTTATGGTCTGCTGGCTGTCCTGTGAGCACGCGTACATAAGGTCTGCCGCATACACCACGTTCGGAAGACCCTTTGCTGCTTCAACCACCTCTTCTATATTCACCGTCTGGGCAATGTTTATGCCGCAGTGGCAGACCAGAACTCCTATTCTGGCTTCGGCATCGCCCACGTCGGTTTCAGGAGGCAACTCCTTTTTTACTATTTCACTGCCCCGAGCCTCGCCCAGCAACGCCATGGCCTTGCCTGCAACCGCACTGCCCTGGGTCACGGTTTCCGGAATATCCTTGGGTCCCTGGTATGTGCCGGTGACAAAAATACCCGGCCTGGTGGTATCCACAGGGGTAAAGGCGCCTGTTTTGGCAAAGCCGTACCGGTTCGGTTCGATGGCGAAAGTTTTTGCAAGTTCAATTGCATCCCGGTGCGGTTCAAGTCCTACTGACAGAACCACCATGTCAAACATCTCATCAACGAGAGTGCCGTCTGTGTCGGCATATCTCAGGATAAGATTGCCTGTACCAGCTTCCTCATGTACTGCAGATACCATGGCCCTGTGGTAGCGGACGCCATACTGATTTTTGGCCCGGTCAACATACTTGTCAAAATCCTTGCCAAACGCCCGCAGCTCCATGTAGAAGATGGTCGGTTCGATTGAAGAGTCGTGTTCTCTTGCAATAATCGCCTGCTTTGTCGCGTACATACAACAGACCGACGAGCACCAGGGGTTGCCGTGATTGGTGTCACGGGACCCTACGCATTGTATCCACGCAATTTTACGGGGATGCCTTTTATCGCCCGGCCGCAGTATTTCTCCTGAGAAAGGGCCGGAAGCTGAAAGTATCCGTTCAAACTGTATGGACGAGACCACGTTTGGCCAGCGGCCGAGACCAAGCTCCTGATGGCGTGTGGCGTCATAGCGGGCCAGGCCCGGTGACAGGATTACAGAGCCAACGGTGATCTCGATCTCTTTTCCCGTGTCTTCGAAGTTAATGGCGCCGGCGGTGCAGAATTTCTCGCACGCCTTGCATCTGCCGCGCTGAAAAAACAAGCAGTTGTCACTGTCTATTACCCGGGTGTTTGGGACAGCCTGGGCCAGCAGGGAGTAAATAGCCTTTCTCTTGGTGAGCCCCTGCTCGAATTCGCTGGTGACCAGCTTTGGGCATTTCTTCTCGCAGACCCCGCAGCCTGTGCATTTGTCAGGGTCAACATACCTTGGCTGAAGCTTTACCATCACTTTGAAGCGGCCCGGTTCTCCGTTTATCCCGGTAACTTCGGCCAGCGTGTGGATCTCTATGTTGGGGTGTCTTCCGATCTCCACCATCTTTGGAGAGATCATGCACATGGAACAGTCGCCGGTCGGGAAGGTTTTATCCAGCATCACCATGGTGCCGCCCAGGGAAGAATCCTTTTGAACCATGTGCACCTTGAAACCGCTGTCTGCAAGATCAAGAGCGGCCTGCATTCCGCCGATACCGCCTCCAACGATCATGACCGAACCGGACAGATTACTGTTCTGACTCATATCTTTCCAGCTCCTCCAAGAGTTTTGTTCCATCCACGAAGTGCCTGTCTATTTCAAGGGGTTTTATTCCCATACCCATTGCCACTCCAACGATTTCGGTTATGAAATATGTTGGCAGACGTTCGCTGATACCATGTTTGGCGCAGACTTCATCCTGGTAGGCGTCAAGGTTCATCTGGCACATCGGGCAGGTCGTGACAAGGCAGTTTGCACCGCGGGCAAGGGCATCCCTTATTATTTTGGCCATAAGTCCATAAGATACTTCCGGGTCTGTAACTGCAGATGACGCCCCGCAACAGCTTGTCTTGCAGTTCCATTCCAGCGGGTGAAGGTCCATGGCCTCCAGAATGCGTTCCATTCCGCGGGGGTTTTCAACGTCGTCGGGCACCGGCACGGGGAATGGAAAGCGGGTGAGCATGCAGCCGTAATAGCAGGCGGGCCTGAGCCCCTTGGGTTTAAAAACAAGCTGCCTGGCAAGTTCTCCCGATTCTATAAGGCCAAGCAGCACCTCGAGAATCGACAACACTTTTACATCTGAGACGATTTTTTTAGACAGCCCGAGATTTATGGTCTCTTTGATTTCCCTGTCAGCCTCCAGGTAATGTTTTGCAACCAGGGTCCTGGAGTAGCATGCCGAGCACGGGATAACAAGCTCGCTTTGTCCGGAACCGGCTGCTATGCCAAGGTTGCGCGCCGGCATGGCTATGGACAGAAAATCGTCTGTTTTCCCTGCCGAGGTTGCGCCGCAGCAGTTCCAGTCATCCAGCTCTTTCAAAGTCACTCCCAGCCTCTCCATGACAAGCCGCATCTGGCGATCGTACAGGGAGGAGGATTGTTTGAGCGAGCAGCCCGGGTAATAGGCCAGTTCCATTGTGGACCTCATCAGTGTTTGTTTTTGAATTGTTTGTGAAGCCGTTTTATCTCGTTGCGTCCCTTTGCAGAGAGGAACCCGAAATGCATGCGCCGTAACTTTAACATCGAAAGAGCCAGTTTTATCTGGCGCGATATTTCATCGGCAACACTCCTAAAGTCCATTTGCTTTAACAGAGACAAACTGTTTTTGAGCTCATATGACGCCATGAATTCGGTTTCATTAACCCGGCCCCAGCGCAGTCCGGATTGCACGAACGAATCGTGGAAATGGACCATTTTGGGATATGGTGAATCGATGTGGGCCTCCTTGGCCATTTTTTTAAGGGTCTCGGTGATTCTTCCGGTCTGTATGCCGTTGGGGCAGCGGATGCCGCAGGTGTAGCATGAAACGCATTTCCAGACCAGTTCATTGTTAAGTGCAGCCGTTCGGTCACCGATGAGGATGGTTCGAATAAGTCGGTCAGGTGTGAAAAATCCTGTTTCGTCACCTACAGAGCATGCCCCGGCACAACGCCTGCATTGGTAGCAGGCAAGAAGGTTTTGACCGGACCGTTCCATCACCTCCGAGAGCAGGGATGAAACAGAATCCGGAGCAACCTCAATGGCGGATACCGTCATGTTTTAAGCTCCTGTGCCTGTAATACGGTTCCATAAAAAGGTAAAACCAGGCGAAACAGCCGCCCGGGAGCCAGGAGAAATCGAAAAAGGGAGGAGACCCGTGCTTTCTCCATGGGAACGATGTTTCGCATAAGGTACGATGTTATAAAGATACTCCAGCCCCTTCTTTTATGTCAAGTTCAAATTAAAATCCCGGGTCTGTCTCTCTGTCATGCCTTGTCATGGAACGGTTTGCAGCAGCAGGGCCAAAGGGATTTTATGGCTCAAAGGTTGTACCTGCCGCAGGTGTTTTTGTAAAATTTTTGTAAAACCAATAAAATCGGGTGTCCCGTTCAGGCAGTATCAGATATGTATGTAGCTCGTAGATCTCAAGGTTGGAACCGGCAGGCGTTTTGCCTGCAGCTTGTATCGGTTTTATGGTAAGAAAGGATTTGTATGCTGTCATTTTTACCGGATGTGGTTCGAGGTTCGCTTTCATTGCTGCTTTATGTTTTAAACACTTTTTTCTGGTGCGTCCCGCTCTATTTCGTGGCTGTTTTACGGCTTGTTTTGCCGCTTCCTTTTTTAAAACCGGTTTATGAAAAACTTCTTATCAGGATTTCGTTTGCCTGGATTTACTGCAACAACCTGAACCAGGACCTTTTCAATAAGACCCGGATCGTTGTATCCGGTCTGGAAGGCCTCAAGGAAAGAGGATGGTACCTGGTTGTCAGCAACCACCAGACATGGGTGGATATTCTGATTCTTCAACGTGTGTTTTTCCGGCGGATTCCGTTTTTGAAGTTTTTTTTAAAAAAGGAACTGATCTGGGTGCCGGTTCTGGGCCTGGCATGGTGGGCACTTGATTTTCCTTTCATGCGCCGGTATTCAGGCAAATTTTTAAAAAAAAATCCCCACCTGAAAGGCAGGGATATAGAGATTACGAAAAAGGCGTGTGCCAAATTTGCCACCATGCCGGTATCGGTGATGAACTTTGTCGAAGGAACCCGCTTTACAAAGGAAAAACATTCAAAGCAGCAATCTCCCCATAAGAACCTGCTTCGTCCCAAGGCGGGTGGCGTGGCCTTTGTTCTTGAATCGATGGGGGAGCATCTCAAGAGTATAGTGGATGTAACTATTGTATATCCTCCCGGCCCCAGAAGTTTCTGGGATTTCCTGTGCGGCCGTATTCGCAAGGTGGTTGTTGATGTTGAAACAATTCCTGTTACCGATGAGCTTATAGGCGATTATTTGGGGGACGAGGAGTTCCGCGCCAGGTTCCAGGACTGGATCAACACTCTGTGGGAGAAAAAGGATGCAAAAATAACCAGACTGCTGCCACTGGTTGAAGATAAAAGCAGCAAAACCAGCGAGGATTCCACTTCAGCGTCCATGGATCTTGAAGCCAACTAATTCTGTCGTGCAGATTGTGTCTGCCCTTTCTTGTGCTCTTTAATATCTTCAACAGGCAAAATAACTGCTTTTACGAGCGGACGCTCATAAAACGCTTTTAAAAAAATTATTCGTAATGAGTCCACATTCGTATAACCTTAACTATTTCTTCGGCCTCAAGAACCTGATAGACAAGACGATGCTGAATATTTATACGCCGGGAATATGCCCCGGATAAATCCCCCAATAATTTTTCATAGGGGGGAGGCGTCATAAAAGGATTTTCACGCAAGACCTCAATCAGTTGCTCTGCTTTTGGTCTTAAACCGGCTGCTGAAAGTTTTTTTGCATCTTGCTGCGCTTGCTTTGTGAAGACGACCTGCCACATTACCAATCAAGTTCCTTTGTACACTTCTCGACGGGAGTAGCTAAACCGTCGCGTATTGATTCCCGCATGCCTGGAATGTTCAGAAGATAAATTGTTTCTTGGATAGAGCGCCAGTCATCTTCAGAGATAAGCACTGCATTACCGCGTTTGCCTTTTATAATTATTGGCTCATGGGACGCGGCAGTTTCATCGATCAGGCCATAAAGTTTTGACCTTGCTTCTGTGGCGGTTAATATCGGCATAATTTACCTCTTACAATAAAATTTTTGGATCAGTATATATGTACGTTATTACGTACGCCTTGTCAACTCTTTTTAAGCTGCCCAATGAAAGTATAACCGGCTTGCAAGAACGCGCAACGTTTTTGCAAGTCCACCGTGAATGCACTTATTAAACCTGTCTTATCGCAGGACGTTCTCGCCTACATCAAGCCGAGTGCAGTAAGTTCATCGTGGAAATGCTTGTCATCGACTGGGCCCAGGCTCTTGACTTGCTTCGACCTCCCGTCGGGTTACTCCTGTCTCGCTTATATCTTCCTGATCCTGACGATAAAGCCGTACCCAGCGGGTAACGTTAGAACCGGCCATACCGAGCCGCCGGGCTACTTCATTACAGGTATAACCGTGTCCACCACCAGCCTGACCGCATCTTCCCTGAACTCGCTTATATAATTCGGCCTCTTCTTTCTCTTGTTCATCGGACACCTCCTTTTTTGTTTGACTCTTAACATGGTGTCCGTTTTAATTAAACCACATCAAAAGGGGCTGCTTTTGCGTATAGTTCAATCACGTGGCAAACCGAGATATCTTTGTGACCGGCTTTTGACAGCAGGCCTGCGATCTGGATCATGCAGGCGGGGCAGGTGGTTGCCACTATTTTTGAGCCTGTGTCAAGGATACTTTGCAGCTTGGAAGCGCCGATTGCGGCCGACATTTGCAGGTGTGTAACACCGAAACCTCCGCCCATGCCGCAGCAGGCATCCGGCGCCGCCATTTCCACCAGCCTGCAATCGGGGTTTGCATTGATAAGCGCTCTTGGCTCCTCTGAAACGCCAAGCGATTTTTTCAGGTGGCATGGATCATGGTATGTCACCGGGACGGCATTTTGATTTGAAACTGTTTTTTTGTTAACAAGCGGCCCCCCAAGCAGTTGTGTAATATCTGCCGTTTTATTGGCAACAGCTTCTATTTTTTCATAATCGCTGTCAGCTTTATCCCACATCATCGGCCACGCTTTTTTTATTGTAAAGGCGCATGTCGCGCAGGCGGTAACAAGAATATCGAACCGGAGCTTCGACATTTGTGCAAGGTTGTGGCGCACCATTTGAGTAAACGCCTCATGGTCCCCGGAAGAAAGGGCCGGGATGCCGCAGCAGCACTCATCTTCAAGTATAACAGGTGTAAAACCCCGGGCTTTCAGGACTTCAACAGATGTTTTTGCAATATCGGGAAAAATCTTGTCAATCAGGCATCCTGTAAAAAAAAGGGCGCGTTTTGTATCGCGGGAGGAGTTTTCCACAGGCAGGCCGATTTTCAGGCTTTCGGCGGTTTTTTGTTTGTGAAACGGCACCTGTGCAAGCGGAGGCACGTGCCGTCCTTCGAGTATCAGGGATGCCGGGAACCGGGGGGCTCTTGTGCCGGGAGCAGCCCCCTGTTTTTTCAGAACAAGCCCCTGCATCAGCGAACCAATGGACAGGACACTGTTAAACACATACGGTTTTGCAAGAATCTGTCTGAACAAAAATTTTTTTGCAGGCGACAACCCCTTGTAGTTGGCAAGGATCTTTTTTGCAGAAAAGAAAATTCTCAGGCTTTCCACCCTGTTCGGGCATACGGTTTGGCAGGAGCCACAAAGAAGGCAGTTGTCAAGGCGCTGGAGCACTGCGCCGGAGTTTGAGACAACCTGTTCCATCACTCCGTCAAGAACGGCTATTTTTCCGCGGGCAAAGTCCTTTTCCATGCCGGTCTGTTCAAAAATCGGGCACACGGACTGGCATGCCCCGCATTTTTTGCAGGCCGACGTAAGTTCTTCAAGCTGTGAAACGAGCCGGGCAAGCTCGGTGAGCTTTTTCATGATATCCAGTCACAGGGGTTGGCTCTGTTTGGCCGGCTGGTAAACGCAAAGAGGTTCCTCGGCAAGGTAGTCACCGGTAGCCTCATAGGCTCTTGCCCGGCAACCGCCGCAGACCCTCTTGTATTCGCATATTCCGCATTTTCCACCCAGCATATCGTAGTTGCGGAGATTGTTGAATATGACAGAGTCGCGCCATATTTCGCCAAAATGCTGGCTCGTCACATCCCCGCAGTTGAGTTCCAGAAATCCGCAGGGCTGCACGATACCCACATGTGAAATGAAGCAGAACGAGACTCCGCCCAGACATCCCCTGGTAACAGCATCGAGGCCGTGGGTCTTGAATGAAACGGATATGTTCTCCATCCTTGCCCGCTGCCTGAGCACACGGTAATACTGGGGAGCACAGGTAGCCTTGAGCTGAAGTGACGATATTTTTTGCTGGTCGTAAAACCAGTTGAGCGTGTTTTCATAGTCCTGCGCCGAGATGGCCTGCTCCGCCATTTCCCGGCCGCGGCCGGTTGGTACAAGAAGAAAAATATGGTGGGCAACCGCACCGATCGACTCGGCAAGGGCCATGATGCGTGGCAGCTGCTCCATGTTCAGACGGGTTACGGTTGTGTTTATCTGAAAATCGATGCCCGCTTCCTTTGCCAGTTCCGCCCCGCGCAGGGCGCCCTCGTATGCCCCGTCCACTCCCCTGAACGAGTCGTGATCCTCCCTTGTCGCGCCGTCTATGCTTATGCTGATACGGCTGATCCCGGCATCCGCCATTTTTTTGGCGCTCTCTTCCGTTATCAGCGTGCCGTTCGGTGCCATGACCATTTTCAGGCCGTTTGAGGTGCCATGGGCTGCTATGTCGAATATGTCGGGCCGAAGCAGCGGCTCGCCCCCGGTGAGTATGACGATGGGGCTGCCTGTTTCGGCTATCTGGTCCAGCAGGCGGAAAGATGCATCTGTGTCAAGCTCGCCGGAATATGGCCCCATGGTGGCCGATGCCCTGCAGTGGCGGCAGGACAGATTGCAGTTGCGTGTTGTCTCCCATGCTACAAGCCGAAGTTCGGCTTTTTTACCGTTATGCTCTCCTGCGGGATGTTTTTGGGACATAATGCCTGCCTTTATGGCTTAACCAAGAAGTCTGGCTGCTTCCATTGCAAAATAGGTGAGAATAATATCTGCGCCGGCCCGCCTGATTCCAAGCAGGGTTTCCATCATTACCTTTTCACCGTCAAGCCACCCCATTTTTTGGGCGGCCTTGATCATGGAGTATTCTCCGCTTACGTTGTAGGCAGCGACAGGAAGGTCGATTTCGTCACGTATGGTTCTTATTATGTCGAGGTATGGGAGCGCAGGCTTTACCATGATAATGTCCGCCCCCTCCTCCACGTCCATGCTTGCCTCGCGTATCGCTTCTATAGCGTTTGCAGGGTCCATCTGGTAGGTTTTCCTGTCTCCGAACCTGGGCGCTGATTCGGCTGCCTCCCTGAAGGGGCCGTAATATGATGAGCAGTATTTTACCGCGTATGACATGACAGGCGTGTTCGTGAACCCGTTTTCATCAAGCACTTCCCTGATTTCGGCAATCCTTCCATCCATCATGTCGGAAGGGGCTACCATGTCCGCTCCGGCTTTTACGTGCGACAGGGCTGTTTTAGCGATTATCTCCAATGTTGAGTCGTTGTCAATCTCGTTACCGTCGAGCAGGCCGCAGTGCCCATGGTCTGTGTACTGGCAAAGGCAGACATCTGTTATGACCACAAGATCGGGAAGGGCGCTTTTAAGTTCGCTTACCGCCCTTTGTACGATCCCGTCCCTGGCATAAGCCCCGGTACCAAGGGGATCCTTTTTCTCCGGCAGTCCAAAAACCATGATCGCGGGTATGCCAAGACCGGCAGCCTCTTTTGCCGCGCGGACAAGGTTGTCAGTGGAAAGGTGATACTGCCCCGGCATCGAAGCGATCGGGTCCTTTATTCCCTTGCCGGGAACGGCAAACATTGGGTAAACAAGGTTATCGACCGAGAGCCTTGTTTCGCGTATCATGCGTCTGAGATTTTCATTGCGCCTGAGACGTCTTGGCCTGTAATCAGGGAACAACATTATGTTGACTCCTTTTGCCGCTAATTTAATGGTTATGCTATGCCTATCTCCTCGTCAGTAAGATAACATGCAGGGTCAGGCGCCCACAGATCGCCGGTGGCTGCTTCGGCGCGTACGCGGAAGTTGCCTCCGCATATGTCCAGCCATCTGCATTTTGAGCATCTTCCTTTCACGTATCTCTTTTTATCTTTCAGCTTTTCCATCAGCGGTTCTGATGTATCGGTCCATATCTCTGAAAACGGCCTGTTCCTGACGTTACCGAAGCTGTAATGCCGCCAGAACTGGTCAGCGTAGACCTCGCCATCCCAGCTTACGCATCCTATGCCACGGCCCGAGTTGTTGCCCTCGTTCATTTTAAGCAGTTCAAGCACCTGCGCTGCCCGGTCAGGATCTTCACGCAGCAGCCTGAGATAAAGGTAGGGGCCGTCGGCGTGGTTGTCCACCGTGAGGACCTCTTTTGCAAGCCCCCTGTCGTGCAGGTCTTTTGTCCGGTCAATGATAAGGTCTACGGTTTGCCGTGTCTGCTCGTGTGTGAGGTCGTCGTTTATGAGTTTGGAACCTCGTCCGGCATAGACGAGGTGGTAAAAGCAGATTCTCGGGACATCCTCTTCCTCAAGTATGTCAAAAAGGACCGGCACCTCGTCTACATTTGACCTGTTTATGGTAAAACGCAGCCCGACCTTTATCCCTGCCTTGCGGCAGTTCCGTATTCCCTCCAGGGCAGCGTCAAAAGCGCCTTTGACGCCCCGAAACCGATCGTTTATCTCCCTTCCTCCGTCAAGGCTTATGCCGACGTATGAAAGACCGATATCCTTAAGAACTTTTGCCGTTTCCTCTGTTATGAGAGTTCCGTTCGTGGATATCACGGCCCTCATCCCCTTTTTTACCGCATAGGCGGCAAGCTCGGGAAGATCGGGCCGCATCAGCGGCTCACCACCCGAGAAGAGAATTACCGGCGCCCTGAAGTCGGCAAGGTCATCTATAAGTGCCTTGCCCTCTTCTGTGGAAAGTTCGTTTTCACCCGGCCTGGTTTTTGCGTATGCGTAACAGTGAACGCATTTCAGGTTGCACTGTTTGGTTATGTTCCACACGACTACCGGCCTCTTGTCGATTGAGAACTGCAGAAGGTGGGATGGAAGTTCCTCGGATCGCCTGCCATAGCGAAGGGCGTCGGAAGGTTCCGTGGTCCCGCAGTAAAGTTTTGATATACCTATCATTTATGTCTCGCTTTCATCATCCGGTCCCTGGCCTCGTGTCGCCGGTTCTTTTTCAAAGGCCCTGCGTATAAGGTTCTCAAGCCATGTTTCAGGGAACATCAGGGCCTGTTGTGTTATCGTGAACCGGTCGACACCGGCTTTTTCCGAAAGAAGCCTGAAACCGTCAATAAATTTGTCTGTCAGCTCTTCGCATATTTTACCGAAATTTGCAAACCCATCCTTAACATACTGGCTTACCATATAGCAAACAGCGTCTTTGGAAAGCTCAACATCAATCTGATACTTTCCGGCAAAGTAACGTTCTATGTTTTTGATTTCATCCATGTAAGATGCGATGGTCTCAAAGGCGTTTTCAACATCCGTTATCCTGGTGGTGACAAACTCGGCCAGGGCATCTATATAATCATCCGTAAACGGTATGCCGTGTTTTTCTGCCAGCTTTTTGCAGTTTTCCATTATATGGGTTTTTACCGCAGATTTTTCGGCACGGCGCGTTTTTTCAAAAACCTGATCTGCATAGTGAAGCCCCTCATCAGAGAGGAACCGTTCAAGTTCACGCCTGGGAGATTTGATTGCTGACGAGGTTACCGCAAAACAGGTCGCTCCCATGGAGGGCAGTCGGCTTTCAAAATTTATAAGGGCACGCTCAACAGCGTTTATAAGTCCGCGCGCGCCCGTTTTTTCAGCCGCAGCCTGTGTGGCTATAATCTCAAGTGCATCCTGTGCGAATTTTATATCTATGCCGTAGGCTGCAAAATCCATCTTCTTCGAAATAATGATGGGGTTGCTGGGGTTCTTTAATATGGCAAGAAGATCCTCCTCTGTCAGGCTTTCAAAAACAGCTCTTACCGGCAGCCTGCCCACGAATTCCGCCTCGAATCCGAACTCGGTCAGGTCTTCGGTCTTGACATGTTTCATTATCTCATACGGGTTTTGCGAACGGTCTGAGACCCTGGCTCCGAAGCCGATGGATTGCTGTGAGAGCCGCCTTGAAATTATCTCTTCCATACCGTGGAATGCCCCGCTCATTATAAACAGGATGTTTTTCGTGTTTATGGTGCGTCTTTCTCTTTTCCCTGTTTTCCTGAAATATTCAACCTCCTGCATTACCGAGACCGGGTCATGAGGCACCCGCATCTCCACCTCTGTTTCTTCCATGAGGGTAAGAAGCGCCCGCTGTACGCCTGACCTTGAAACATCAGGACCGATAAGGCCTCTGCTGGAGGCTATCTTGTCGATCTCGTCGATATACACGATACCATGCTGGGCAAGTTCGATATCGTTGTCAGCCACTCTTACAAGATCACGCACGAGATCTTCGACATCACCGCCCACGTAGCCGGTTTCACTGAACTTTGTGGCATCACCCTTTACAAAAGGAACCCCGAGCTTCTTCGCGATGAGTTTTATCATGTAGGTCTTGCCTACACCTGTGGGGCCTATCATCAGGATGTTGTTCTTTATCCCACCCACCATCCTGCCTGCTTTATCCCAAAGGCCTTGCTTGGTTATCCTGTTGAAGTGTGTACATATCTTGGTCGCTATGATCCTTTTGGCTTCGTCCTGGCGGATTATATACTGGTCCAGGTAGGCTATAAGCTCTTCCGGCTTCAGGTCAAAACGGAGGCGGCCGCTTTTGGGCCGGCCGCCGTCCTCCTTATCCCCGCCCCCGGGCTCGGGGACCATCACCGGCGTTACAAGCCTTATGGCATCTCCATACTTTTCATGCAAAAACTCGTTGATCTCTTTTTCTATTTTTTTTGGATCAAGAGCCTGTTTGTCACCTGCTTTCATGATATTCAACCATCTGCCTTATTACTGTTATTTTGCATCATACGTTTCAAGCGTTTTCCGGTAGCATCAACAATCAGATTATAATCACGGCTCTTTGGAAATCAAGGCAGCCCCCTTTACCACACTTTTGGCAGATTGCCTTGGCCGGTTGATTGGTATATGGTAAATGCCGTGTATCCGGGCTTTGACTGCTTGTTCTGGTGAAAATTCAAAGAATTTACGGGTTATGCAGCCCTGGGAGCATATGGGCAGGTGTAGCTGTTGAGTAAGCAACTGGACAGCCGGAGGGCATATGAAAGGATACGTTCAGGTTTATACGGGTGACGGAAAGGGTAAAACCACAGCAGCCCTTGGGTTGGCGCTTCGCGCTTTTGGCGCAGGGCTGAGGGTTTATATGGGACAGTTCATGAAATTCGGTGATTACAGCGAAATAGCGGCTTTGAAGCCGTTTGAACCCCGGATCACGGTTCGTCAGTTTGGGACCGGCCATTTTATCCTCGGCAAACCTTCGGCTGGGGATATTGCCGCGGCAGAGGAGGGACTTTTGGCGCTTGAAACAGCTCTGCAGTCCGGTGAATACGACGTTGTAATAGCCGACGAGGCCAATGTTGCCGCCGGTTGCGGCCTTTTTACGGCAGACCGTATCGTTCGGCTGATAGATTTAAAGCCTGAATCTGTTGAACTGGTTATTACGGGGCGCAACGTTCCACAAGAGGTTATAAACAAGGCAGACCTTGTCACCGAGATGAAACCGGTAAAACATTATTTTGACAAGGGAGTCCCGGCCAGGCCGGGAATAGAGAAATAATGAAGAACATCACGCTTGTTACAGGAGGATGCAGAAGCGGCAAGAGCGGTTATGCCCTTAAACTTGCCGGCTGCAATGAAAACGGGAAGAAGGTTTTTATCGCCACCTGCGTGCCACGTGACGATGAGATGCGCAGCAGGGTGGAAAAACACAGGCAGGAGAGGGGTAAAGGCTGGGAAACCGTGGAATGCCCGCTTGATCTTGCAGGTGCCATAAAACGCGTAGAGCCCGGCACCAATGTTATACTGATAGACTGCCTGACTCTGTGGACAAGCAACCTGCTTGAGCAAACGCAGGACACGGCAGCGATAATGGAGCATGTTAAATCGCTCCGGAACGCCATGGACAGGGCCCGGAGCGATATTATCATCGTCACCAACGAGGTGGGCAGCGGGATCGTGCCGGAAAACCCGCTTGCCAGGCACTTCAGGGATGTTATGGGCATGGTCAACAGTTCCATGGCCGCCTTTGCAGACAGGGTCGTATGGATGGTTGCCGGCATACCCGTCGTGGTGAAGGGGGAAACAGGATGACCCGTTTTTTCTCATCCTTGCGTTTTTTCACCGTTTTACCGGTTGGTCACGATTCGGACTTTGATCCCAAGGGGGCCTCGGTGTATGCACCTGTTGCCGGCCTTTTAATAGGCTTGCTGCTTGCCCTGTTTGATGCGGCCGCAGGTAAGCTGTGGTCAACTTCTGCGGCGGCTGCCATTGACGTCGTGTTCCTTGCATGGATCACTGGCGCCCTTCATCTGGACGGCCTGGCAGACACGGCTGACGGACTCTACGGCAAAAGGCCGCTCTCGGACGCTTTGAGGATCATGAAGGACAGCCGTACCGGTGCAATAGGCGTTGTGAGCGTTGTCTGCTGCCTTGCGGTAAAATGGGCGGGGCTGCATGATATAGATACACACAGGTTCCTGGTGTTGATCCTCGTGCCTGCATACGGCCGGTCTGCCGTGCTCGTGGGCATGCATTTTTTGGATTACGGCAGGGAATCCGGCACTGCCGCTTCTTTTTTCGAAGATGAGCTTAAACCGTACGATTTCAGGTGGGCAGCCGCAGTGGTGTTCCTTTCTGTCTTTGCCGGCAGTGTCATGATTGTTTTAAACCTGTTTTTTGTCCTTGTGTGCGGGGGAATGATCCTGTTTTACAAGAAAAGGATGGGCTGCATCACCGGTGACATGCTCGGTGCGATGATCGAGGTTACAGAAACCGTGCTGTTTCTGGCGGCCTCGGCAAAGGTATGGTGATGCAGGGGAGCATGGCTATGGAACAGGTGCACGGCGGAAACGTTTACACGCTGGCCAGACGCATTGGATGTGATCCGTGCGATATTATCGACATGAGCAGCAACATGAACCCTTTTGGCCCTCCGCAGGGGCTGGCGGAGTTTCTGAAAGAGCGGCTTGCCGATATTGCCATGCTTCCGGAAGCCGATGCTTATGGTATTCGCAGAGCCTTTGCCGGCCTGCACGGGATCGACCCGGCCCGGGTAATCGCTGCAAACGGGACAACGCAGATTATCTTTGCCCTTCCGGCAGCCCTGAGCGTGCGTCGCGCCCTTGTACTTGTTCCGGCCTATTCCGATTATGAGACTGCATGTTCCGTCTGCGGAGTCGATACCCTTTTCCTTGAGGCATCCGGAAACGACGGGTTTGCACATTCAGCAGACAGGGTGATTGATTGTATAAGGGAAAAGGCTCCGGACATCGTATTTATCTGCAACCCGAACAACCCAACAGGCGTGCTGACAGAGAAAGAAGAGCTGCTTGGAATATGCAGGGCCAACCCTGACGTGGTTTTTGTCATAGACGAGTCATACCTGCCGTTTACAGGCAGGGAACATGAGCTTAGCATGATGGGTTCAACCGGGCTTTCGAATCTGGTCGTGCTTACTTCCATGTCGAAAATATTCCGCATACCCGGGCTGCGAATTGGGTTTGCCGCTTGTCCGGAAAAAATCGCCGCCCTGCTGGAACAACACATTCCATGCTGGAGTGTCAACGCGCTTGCACATGCCGCCGCCGGGTGGCTCATGGAACACCAGGACATGGCAGACGGTTTCATCGCTCACACGGTTGAAACTGTCGGGGAGGAGAGGCGGTTTGTATCAAATTCCCTGCAAGGCTCACCCGATATTCACGTGTTCCCGTCTGCCGCCTGTTTCATGCTGCTGCGGCTTGGCCATGGGATGACATCCCGCGGAGTGTATGAAGCTCTTGCGGCAAACAGGATTCTCATAAGGGACTGTTCCAATTTTCGCGGGCTGTCAAACAGGTATATAAGGATTTCTCTTAAAACAAGAAAGTACAACAGGATGCTGGTGGAAAAACTTTGCAACCTTTAAAACAGGATGGAGGTGAACATGAAAAATCACGTTCAAAACTACTGGACAACAAAAATGGAACAAGTGAAAAACTCTTTTGAGGCAAACAATTTTGAAGTCCATGTGGTCCGGAATTCGAATGATGCTGCTGAACTTGTGTTAAACAGGATTATGCCCGCACTTTCCCCGAAAAGCCTGGGGTGGGGCGGTTCCCAGACCTTTATCTCCACAGGGCTTTACGACAGGCTGAAGGGGCTGACAGAGATCGAGGTTATAGATACCTTTGACAAGAGTATTCCCAGCGAACAGGCGCTTGAGCGGCGCCGCAAGGCGCTTTTGACAGACCTTTTCATCACCGGTTCCAATGCGGTCACGGAAACAGGCGAACTGGTCAACCTGGACATGATAGGAAACAGGGTCGCTGCCCTGGCATTCGGCCCTAAAAACGTGGTGGTCCTTGCAGGAAGAAACAAGATCGTTCCTGACATCGACGCCGGGATTGCACGGATAAAGGATTATGCCGCACCGGTTAACGCCATGAGGCTCGAAAAGAAAACTCCGTGTTCCAAAACCGCATCCTGCCACGACTGCTCCAGTCCCGACCGTATCTGCAATACATGGGTAATTACCGAAAAATCGTTTCCAAAGGGCAGGATTATCCTGGTGCTTATAAACGAGGATCTTGGACTTTGACAGTGGCAATCCAGTGGCAGGCTGTTGTGGCCGCATTTCTCCTGGACATGGCAACCGGCGATCCGGTCTTTGCCATGCATCCGGTCAGGCTTATGGGCCGGGCAATTGAACGGGCCGAGCCGGTTTTCAGAAGACTCCCTGTAAACCCCGTGGTTTCAGGGGGGCTTTTTGCGTTTTCGCTTATTGTTTCGGGCTGGGCTGTTGCGTTTCTCGTGCACACCTGCTGCCTCATGGTTTCACCTGTTGCATCTATCCTGGCAGACACGGTCATGCTCTATTTCTGCATTTCAGCCTGCGAGCTTGAAAGGTCGGCCATGGCGGTGGCAGGACCACTGGCAGAAGGCAGGGAATCCCTGGCAAGGGAACGGCTTTCCCTTATCGTGGGCAGGGACGTCGGCCGGCTGGACAGCAGCGGCATTGCCCGTGCCGCTGTAGAGACCGTTGCGGAGAACCTGGTGGATGGCGTGGTCTCGCCGCTTTTTTTTGCGGTGATCGGAGGCGCACCGCTGGCCGTTGCGTACAGGATGGCAAACACTCTCGATTCGATGGTAGGATACAGGAACGCCCGGTACGGGAAGTTCGGGAAGGTTGCCGCAAGGATCGATGATGCCGCCAATTTTTTACCGGCAAGATTATCGGTTCCAATAATCGCACTTGCGGCGTTCCTGCTTGGCAGGCGCGGGAAAGCCGTTTTATCCACCGCTGCAACAGACGGACGAAACCACAGCAGCCCGAATTCAGGTTATCCGGAGGCTGCGTTTGCAGGTGCGCTTGACGTATGGATGGGTGGCCCCGGCTATTACGGCGGCGTGTGCCATGAAAAGCCGTTTATCGGCAAGGGATACGGCAATGCACGCCCTGGTGATATCCGCAGGGCCTGCGACCTTATGCTGCTTTCCGCTGCCCTCGCAACCGGTATCGCAACTCTTTTGTGCGGGATTGGATGATGGTTTGCCCTGTCCCTGATATTTTAAAATTTGAATTTTATGGAGCCGATACGGTATACTTTACAGGTATCATACCAACAGGGCCTTTGTTTTAAATCCCTGGCAGTCTAACCATATGAAAAGCCTGTTTTAACGATTCAGGCAAGGAGGTGGACCATGGCTTTGAAAAAAATAGAAAAAAACCCTTCCGCTTTTTATTTCCCGCTGTTGATCAAAAACATCCTGCAAAGTCCTCTTAACTACAATCCCGAACAGGAGATCGTGTATAGGGACAAGATGCGCTACAACTATCGCACCTTGGCGGAGCGGGTAGCCAGGCTTGCCAATCTCCTCAGGGGACTGGGGGTTGAAGAAGGGGATGTGGTCGCCGTGATGGACTGGGATTCGCACCGCTACCTGGAGTGCTTTTTTGCCATTCCGATGATTGGTGCGGTGCTGCATACCATCAACATCCGCCTATCGCCTGAACAGCTTATCTATACCATCAACCATGCCGAGGACAAGGTTATACTGGTCAATTCCGACTTTGTTCCGCTTCTGGCGTCTGTAAAGGATCAGTTCAAGACGGTTGAAAAGCTGGTTCTGTTAACCGATGAAGGGGAACAGTCCCAGGGCGGTCTTGAGTTTGCCGGTGAATATGAGGCGCTCATGGCCAATTCCCCTGCCGAATATGATTTTCCCGATTTTGACGAAGACACAATGGCCACAACCTTCTACACGACCGGCACTACCGGTTTGCCAAAAGGGGTTTATTACAGCCATCGCCAGCTGGTGTTGCATACCTATGGCCTGGTTACAGCCGTATGCGCCTACAATTCTCCGGTAAACGTTAATACAGGCGATGTCTATATGCCGCTGACCCCGATGTTTCATGTCCATGCCTGGGGCATGCCCTACATGTTCACAATGCTTGGCAACAAGCAGGTCTATCCCGGCAAGTATGAGCCGGCAATACTTTTGAAACTGATACTGGAAGAGAAGGTGACCTTTTCCCATTGTGTGCCGACAATAATTCATATGCTGGTGACAAACCCCATAATTAAGGATCTGGATCTTTCGAACTGGAAGGTCGTTATTGGTGGTGCCGCCCTGCCGCAGGGATTGTGCAAGGCCGCGCTGGAGAACAACATCAACATAATAAGCGCCTATGGCATGTCCGAAACCTGTCCGCTGCTTACTGCCGCCATACTGAAACCCCATATGCTCGACTGGGATATTGAAAAACAGGTGCCCATTCGCTGCAAAACAGGCATGCCGGTACCCAATGTTTTGCTTAGGGTGGTTGATTCTGACGGTAATTCCATGCCCCATGATGGTGAAAGCACCGGGGAAGTTGTTGTGAGAGCCCCCTGGCTGACACAGGGTTATCTGAAGGATCCTGAGAAGAGCGAAGAACTCTGGAAAGACGGCTGGATGCATACCGGGGATGTTGGATATATCGACGAGGAAGGGTATCTGCAGATTACCGACCGTATCAAGGACGTCATAAAGACCGGTGGAGAGTGGCTGTCATCCCTGGAGCTGGAGGATATTCTCAGTCAGCATGAAGCTGTAAGTGAGGCAGCGGTGATCGGAGTACCGGATGAAAAATGGGGTGAACGGCCCATAGCGGTTGTGGTTCTCCACGAAGAGTTCCGGGGCAAGGTCACCGAACAGGATATAAAGGATTTTTACCAAAGGTTTGTTGAAAAGGGGATTATCCCCAAGTATGGGGTGCCAAACCGGGTGGAGTTTGTTGACACTATACCAAAGACAAGTGTCGGCAAGATAAGTAAAAAAGACTTAAGAAACATGTATGCCGGGGGGTAATTCGGGATCGTAGGGTTTTAACGGCAACAGTTCGTTTAACCCATGAATGGATTTTTCCCGCGGGCTTTTTATACATGCCTGAGGCCATATTTTTAAACCGGATTGGCATGAACAGTTGTGCCCCGGCCCGGAGGTGCAAGGGTCTGCAGTACTATCCTGGTGCCGATTAGAGAATGAATCATGACATCAGACGTAAGGAAAATCATAGATGGCCGTTCTTTTTTCTGTTCCTGGAGCGGGGGGAAAGACTCCTGCCTGGCATTGTACAATGCTATAAAAAACGGCGGTAAACCCCGCGCTCTTTTCACTATGCTCGCGGAGGATGGCAAAACTTCCCGTTCCCACGGGCTTCCCAAACCATTGATAGAGAAACAGGCGGAAAGTCTCGGGATACAGCCGGTTTTCCGTTCTGCATCGTGGCAAGAGTATGAATCACAATTTATCCT
>MZGQ01000024.1 GCA_002085115.1 Desulfococcus sp. 4484_241 | reverse complement strand
CTATCATTACCCAGTAAGCCTTTATGTGATCAACGTTGTCCAGCATAAGGCGCGCAACGGCGATCATCTTCAAATCGTCAAACGCAACCGTTGGGGGAATGTTCGGAAGCCTTGAGTTTTCGGAGTGAAACGCAAGCGGTATAAATGCCGAAAATCCGCCTGTCCGGTCCTGGAGCTCCCGTATCTTCAAAAAGTGATTCACTCTCTCTTCCAACGTCTCTATGTGACCGTAAAGCATGGTCCCGTTCGAAGTCAGCCCGGCTGCATGAACCGCCTCCACCACTTCCAGTCGGCCCCGCCTCCAGGCACCATCTCAAGCCCGGCATCCTTTAATCTTGCAAGTGTCTCGGATATGGAAAGCCCGGCCGCCTTTGAAATGAAATCTATCTCAACGGCGGTAAAGGCCTTTATGGTTGCGTCCGGCCGGGCTTCTTTAATTGTTCTTAAAAGATCGATGTAGTAATCAAACGGCAGCGCAGGGTTAAGGCCGCCTACAACATGGAACTCCTTTACGCGCCTGTTTTCAGGGGCCATAGCAATTTCGCGCACCTGCTCCATTGAAAACGTGTAAGCGCCTTTGTCCGCTGCGTCCCTTGAATATGCGCAAAAAAGGCAACGGTTCACACACACGTTGGTATAGTTTACATGACGGTTATGAACAAAAAACGCCCGGTTACCATGCCGTTTTGTTCTTGCGTAATGCGCAAGTCCGCCTATGCCGGCAAGATCGTTACTGGCAAAAAGGAGCAGGCCATCATCCGCATCAAGCCTGGCACCTGCCAGAACCTTCTCCTTAACAGGTTCAAGCCTTCGGTCTGTAATCAGAATATCCATCATTTATCGCACAAAAAAAACAGTTGGTTACCATGGCCTTCAGGAACAGCGGACCTTACCTGACCATGACAGGTTACAAAACCGTATGTCAAAAAGAGGAGAATCAGGAATTGTTTATCTCGGCTATAATGTCAGCTATCCTGGAAGCCATGTCCGAACTGTCAATCTCCTGTTGCAGAAAAGACGGGTGATCTCCTTTGTCAGGGGCTTGCCGTTCTCCCGGTCCGGTCACCACGGAAGGCGGCTCAGCAGCAGACCGGTCTGCATCTGTTACTATCTTTTCCTGTTGCCCGGACGGTTTCGTATCGTCTTCAGCCTGCCCTCCAGGTGCCTGCCTCTCCTGCGTAACAGAGGTTACAACATCAAAACACTCCCCTTTTCTGTCGACCATAACAGAAAGGCTCACCTTCACCTCGAAATCAAGTTTATAGGCCACCTGGCCCTGGTGTGCCACCAGATCACCCTGCCTGTAGGATATGCTGTCGTTATCAAAGGTCAGGCCATACTTTGCCCTGAGTATCTCCGCAATAGTTCCCCAGTCAAGCCGCTCTATGATCCTGTTTATGAGTTCCTCTTCGCCGGTCTGAATTATACCGGCATCTGTAATCTTCACTTGCCAACCTCCATACACTACTCTTGCCGTGGTTATATGGATTACCAGCAACCTTACACACCGCTTATGTGCGAACCAGTTCCAGTGCAAGGTCAAGATAGTTCTCAGCAGGCATGGACATTACATCCTCAAGCACAAACGCTGCCGGCCTGCTCCCGCTTACGTTTTTGCCATCATATTTCGCCACTGTGGACAACAAAACGTTTTTGCCAACACCTTCCAGCCAGTCAGGCGGCACATACCGGTACACCTCATCAAAGCTGTCGCACCTGGTAAATACCATTGCGGCTATCTTCATACCCGGGTTAAACTCTTTTTTTATTCCTGCAACGGTCTGCAGCAGCAAACCAAGGTTAAGCATGATGTCAGGCTCACAATATACCGGTATAACAATAAAATCTGAAGCGGCTACGGCGGCAGTCGTCAGCACTCCAAGGGATGATGGAGTATCGATGACTATATAATCGATATCTTCCCAAACATCTGAAAGCAAGTTCCTTATCAGCGTCTCCTTGCCAGGAGTTCCGGCAAAAACCCGGTCTGCGGCAAACAGGTCGACACCTGCCGGGATAACATCCAAAAACCGAAGCTCAGTATCCCTTACCAGCTCTGACAGGGCATTTTTCCCTGTCAATGCACCAAAAAGGCTCGGCCCCTGGGGCCCAACCGACACTTTCATGCAGTCCGTGGCGTCACCCTGCGGATCGCAATCCAGTAAAAGCGTCCTCTTTTCAATCAATCCAAGGGATGCGGCAAGATTGACCGCGGTCGTGGTCTTACCGCTTTCGTCTTTCTGGTTAACTACGGTTATTATCTTTCCCATTGTGTCACCGTACCGGCAAAAATATATCCAGCGACTTCCATTGCCCCCGGGGGCTCAGCCCTGCCCTATTATTTCACACGCTTTTTCAATGGCATCATCGAGACGATCCGGATTCGGGCCGCCGGCCTGGGCCATATCCGGCCTTCCGCCCCCACCTCCGCCGACAACGGCAGCGGCTTCCTTTACTATATCGCCGGCCCTGAACCTGCCTGTCAAATCTTTTGTAACTCCCACAACCAGGAAAGCCTTTGAATCACGGGATGCGCCCAGCACAACGACACCGGAACGTATCCTGTCCTTGAACCGATCGGCAAGCTCCCGCAGAGCTGCCGGGTTGTCAGCCTCCACCTTGCGGGCTATAACCTTAACCCCGTTTATAACCCTATGGCCGGGGTCACCTCCCCCACCATCAACAGAAGCAGCCGCCAGCTTCATCCTGAGCGATGATATCTCTTTTTCCTTAGCCTTTGCATCAGCCACCATACGACTTATGCGCTCAGGCAGGTTTGACGGGCTCTCCTTTAACACACCGGCCGCCTCGTTCAAAACCCGGAGATTTTTCTGCACAAACTCAACCGCGGCTCTGCCGGTAACTGCTTCTATCCTGCGGACCCCTGAAGCTATGCCTGCTTCAGACAATATCACGAACAGCCCGATGTTGCCGGTCCGGTCGGTATGGGTTCCTCCGCACAGCTCCTTGCTGACTTCTTCGATAGTCACAACCCGCACAGTATCGCCATACTTTTCCTCGAACAGGGCAATGGCTCCCTCCTTGCGGGCATCGTCCATACCCATCTCGCGGACCGAAACGATACGATTTTCCCTGATCCTGTCATTCACAAATGTTTCGATTTTATCCAGCGTCTCCCGATCGACCATCGAAAAATGGGTAAAATCAAACCTCAACCTTTCCGGCGATACCATCGAACCCGCCTGTTTGACGTGATCACCCACAATTTCCCTGAGCGCAGCGTGCAGAAGGTGGGTGGCTGTATGGTTGAGGGCCGTTGCCGTGCGGTTTTCCGAATTTACCTCCAGAATGACAGCCCCCCTCTTAACCTCACCCGACTCTACAACACCCTTATGGATCACAAGGCCGGCCGGATCCTTCACGGTGTCAACCACCCTCACTTCGAATCCATCACCCCTGATTAGCCCGGTATCTCCCACCTGACCGCCGGACTCGGCGTAAAAAGGTGTGATATCTGAAACAAGCTCAACCTCCTGGCCCGTGGCTGCCTGTTCCACTTCATGGCCATTGCTTACTACAGCCAGCAGCCTGCCCTCCGCCGTAAGGGAATCGTATCCGACAAAAACGGTCTTAACCCCCTTGGCCGAAAGCCGTTTGTAAGCGTCAGGGCTTGATGAAAAATCGGCCACCGCCCGCGACCGGGCCTTCTGGTCCTCCATCTTTGCCCTGAATCCCTCCATGTCAATATCTATGTTCCTCTCTCTTGCAACATCCCTGACAATATCAACAGGGAATCCGTATGTGTCGTAAAGTTTAAAGATTACGTCCCCGGGTATGACCGATCCACCATCTTCCAAAAGCTTGTCTATCGTGTCATTCAAAAGTTTCAGGCCATTATCCAGTGTTTCTGAAAACCGGCTCTCCTCGTTTGCAATAACCGTAGTGATAAAGGCTTCGGCATCCTTCAGCTCGGGGTAGGGCTCATGCATAACATCAAGAACAGCCCCTGCAATTTCGGGCAAGAACGATTCGGTCAGCCCGATATACCGTCCGTAACGGATGGCGCGTCTCATTATTCGCCTGAGCACATAACCCCTTCCCTCGTTCGAGGGCAGCACGCCGTCCCCGACCAGAAAAGCTGCAGCCCTGCTGTGATCCGCTATAACCTTCATACAGACATCCACGTCCGGGTCTTCGCCGTAGCGCCTGCCTGAAGCAGCCTCGATCCCGGCAATGACAGGAGAAAAAAGATCTGTTTCATAGTTTGTCCTGGTGTTCTGCACTATCGAACAGAGGCGCTCAAGCCCCATGCCCGTGTCAATGCTCGGTTTTGGAAGTGGCTCCATCTCACCGCTCGCCTTGCGGTTGAACTGCATGAACACCATGTTCCATATCTCAAGAAACCTGTCGCAGTCACACCCCACGGCACAACCGGCCTTGCCGCAGCCATGGTCTTCACCCCGGTCTATGTATATCTCGCTGCATGGCCCGCATGGCCCTGTATCGCCCATGGACCAGAAGTTATCCTTTTCGTCAAGCCTGAATATTCTTTCTGCGGGAAGGCCTATCTTCTCGTTCCATATACGGAACGCCTCCTCGTCATCGTGAAAAACGGAAACACTGAGCCTATCCTCCGGCAAACCGTAACCGTTCAGCAGAAGATCCCATGCAAGCTCTATGGCCCTCTCCTTGAAATAATCACCGAATGAAAAATTGCCAAGCATCTCGAAAAAAGTATGGTGCCTGGCAGTATATCCGACGTTGTCAAGATCGTTATGCTTGCCGCCGGCGCGAACACACTTCTGACATGAGGCCGCGGTAACATAATTCCGCTTTTCTTCGCCCATGAAAACCCGCTTAAACTGCACCATCCCGGCATTTACAAAAAGAAGAGTCGGGTCGTCCCGCGGCACCAGAGGGGCGCTCCTGACAATCCTGTGGCCGTGCTTTTCAAAATATTCCAAAAAAATTCTTCTTAACTGATTCCCTGTCATCAAAGTCCTCTATATGCAGAGTAATATCCGTCCCGTTCCTGTTATAACCAGTCCTATTTCGAATCTCCGTTTTTTTCTCCACCCTGGGCGGGCTCCTCCGGTTCATCGGCAAGTCCCACGCTGCGGCGGACCTTTGAGTACAGTTCATCGAACATCTCCGGCCTTTCGCTGAAGAACTGCTTTACGTTTTCCCTGCCCTGGCCTATGCGCTCACCGTTATACGAATACCAGGATCCGCTTTTCTCGATGATCCCCTGCTCAACACCGATATCAAGCAGTTCGCCGGTCTTGGAAAGTCCTTCACCATACATCATGTCAAACTCGACGGTTTTAAAGGGAGGAGCCATCTTGTTCTTTACAACTTTTATCTTTACGCGGTTGCCCACGACGTTCTGCCCGTCCTTGATAGCAGCACTGCGCCTTATGTCAAGCCTTACCGAAGAGTAGAACTTCAAGGCGTTTCCGCCCGGCGTAGTTTCGGGGTTTCCGAAAAACACACCTATCTTCTCGCGGATCTGGTTGATGAATATCAGCGAAGTGTTTGTTTTACCTATAACGCCGGTGAGTTTTCTGAGCGCCTGAGACATCAGCCTGGCCTGAAGGCCCATGTGGGAATCTCCCATATCACCTTCGATCTCCGCCCTTGGCACCAGAGCGGCAACCGAATCAACAACAAGAATATCGATGGCTCCGCTTCGAACAAGCATGTCCGCTATCTCAAGCGCCTGCTCCCCGGTATCAGGCTGGGAAACAAGCAGTTCATCACAATTAACTCCAAGCTTCCTGGCATAGGATGTGTCAAGCGCGTGTTCCGCGTCTATAAAGGCCGCAATCCCCCCTACCTTCTGGGCCTCTGCAACCGTGTGAAGAGCCAGTGTCGTCTTTCCCGACGATTCCTGGCCGAAAATCTCGGTTATTCTTCCCCTCGGAATGCCGCCGATGCCCAGCGCAAGGTCAAGGGCTATTGAGCCTGTGGATATGGCAGGCACTTTTATAACCATATCGGTACCGAGCCTCATTATGGACCCCTTGCCGAACTGCCTTTCGATCTGGGTTATTGCGCTTTCAACCGCCTTGTTCTTGTCGATTGCGTTTCCCATGGTATTTTTCTCCCTTCAGATTACTGCCTTGTTATGGTTCCGATGAAAAATCGAAAGCCGCCAGCCTGGTATATACAGGGCCTGAAGCATTCAACTGGCTTTTGTACATAACGAGCCTGTCTATGCAAAAAGACCCGGTTTGAAAATCAACATAGCGTTCCATCACCCTGGCCAGCTTCCCGGGATCAACAGCTCCCTTCTTCATGCGGCCAAGGGTCACATGCGCCCTGAATCTGCGTTGTTCCCTTTCAAAGCCTGCGGAACAAAGATTGTCTTCCAGTACACGATGAAAGTCAACAAGAGATCGTATGTCCCCGGAAAGCCCGGCCCAAAGCACCCTTGGCCTTGCGGGATCGGGAAAGACCCCGACACCCCTGACTGCAAGCGTCATCGGACAAGCAGTCTTTACAGACTCCCTTGCCGCATCACAGGCAGATCTTGCTTCATCCGGCGACAACTCCCCAAGAAACCTTACCGTTATGTGTATATTATCCGGCGCTACACGTTTTATTTTAAAACCGTGTGCTGTTATCTCTTTCCGGAGCCCGATTAACCGGTCAACCACAAAACCGGGAATATCAAACGCAAAAAAACATCTTATCATAGAGCCACAGATATCCATAACAGAACAAAAGATCCCCCTACGGATCTTACAATACTTTAAAACGGTTATGCAGCAGATATAAAAATGTGCAAATATATGGCCTGCCCCTTACTAAATAATCACAACCGTTTTAAAACTCAAGTATTTTAACCTGGAGATTTCGTAAAAAATTTCAACGCCCACTTGTTATAAATGCATCCCCCCGGCCCGTAGGGGTGAAAAATCTTTCATCCGCATAACAGTGCCGGGTTTGCGCGCTTTTAAATGACCGGCACAACCCTCCCGGTTCAAGGGCGTTTTTTTATGCCATGATTGAAAAATAATAGTTAGGTTCGATTTTGTCAAAAAAAATATTTTTTTCTATTGACATTAACACCCTATCATACTATATGACGGTCAAAGTGGGGAAACCGCTTCACACTGGGGGCTCCCGATGATCCAGAAAAACACCGAACTTGCCTTTATCGGCAGAAACATCCGCCAGCTGCGCCGCCAGCGCGGCTGGACCATAGGCCGGCTTGCCCGGGAAGTCGGCATGGCCGAAATTCCACTTGGCCGTATCGAACGCGGTGAGAACGCGCCGTCAGCCGCCGTGCTTTTCCACCTGTCCAGGGTGCTTGGCGTAACCATAGACACCCTGTTCGCCGAGGAGCCGGACACCCTGACCGCCCGGCAGATGAACGCCTCAGAAAACCCGTTTTTGCCTACCAGCCCGACCGACAACCTGCCCCCGAGGATGCTTGCCGGCATCCAGGAGATCATCAACGCGATATGCAGCCTGGAAGATATCTGCGACGCCCAGAAACAGGCCAAAATTCCCTTAAACATCCCGTTTGAGACCAACATCCGCGGCATCCAGGAACTTGCCACGGCCGCCAGGAACTACATGGGTATCGGCAACGGTATCGTGTTCGACTATATCGAGCTTTTCGAGGCCATCGGGTTCCGAGTTGTTTTTCTTCCCCTGCCCAGGGAAAGCATGTCGCTTACTTTCTACGACATGGAAAACCACAACGCCTTTTTCTTTATTCGTCACCGCGAAAACCCTGAGCGTCAGATCTTTCACATGGTTTACGGGCTTGGCCGCATCTTCCTTCTTTCCTGGGCAAACCGAATGGGCAGAAAACCTTTCCCGCCCGACGAAGACACGGACCCGGACCGATCGGACGGTACCCCCGCCAGGCCGGAACCGGCTGGCGGAAAGGAAAAGCCCCTTACCATGCACCGGGCCGCACGGAAATTTGCCGCTCTCTTCCTGATGCCCGAACCTGCCGTCCGGGCCACGGTCAATCAACTTGGCATCGAAAGCAAGCAGTGGTCATGGGAACTGCTGCTCAGGATCAAACACCGGTTCGGCGTCTCCGCCGAGTCATTCCTTTTCCGGCTCAAGGAACTTGACCTGATCACGCCCCGCCTTCACGACCGTTTCCGCAAACAGATTCTCGCCCACTACGAAACTACGAACTACGGCGAACCGGACTCCTCCCGCCGCATCCTGACCAGGAACGGTCGGGTCTGGGACCTGGTACTGACCGCCCGGCAGCGGCCCAAGGCTGCCGCCGAGGTGAAACAGATAGAGGCAACCCTTAACAAGTGGAGGGTTGAAAAAGAATAATTCCACGCCGCCAAACGGCTGGCCTGAATATCTGTGAAGGTAGTAGACAAGGACGGCGACAAGGCCTTAGCGAATATAAAACAGCTAAAATCGGCAGAAAATAAAATGAAAGGGGCGTCGTAAATGGATTTTGATAAAACTTTTCATGCGCTAACCGGTCATAACCACTTCCCCTGGCAAAAACGGTTGTACGAAAAAATTTCCAGGGGGGAAATTCCGGCCAGATGCGACATTCCAACCGGTCTTGGCAAGACCTCGGTTATTGCACTCTGGCTGATAGCTCTTGCCGGAAAGGAACCAGGAATTAACATACCCCGACGGCTTGTCTATGTGGTAAACCGGCGTACAATCGTTGACCAGTCCACAGAGGTTGTGATTTCACTTCGCAACAAACTCAACAAAGCCAGAAAAAGCAACGATTCGCCATTAAACGAAATAGCAGCGGCATTAAACGATATGGCCGCCATAGGCAGTGACAACGATGATGATCTGCTTGCAGTCAGCACCTTACGGGGCGAATTAGCCGACAACCTCCAATGGCGATTTGATCCACTGCGCCCGGCTGTTGTTATCGGCACTGTGGATATGATAGGCAGCAAACTGCTGTTTTCCGGTTATGGCGATTCCCGCCGTGTCCGTCCACTCCACCCCGGGCTTTTGGGGATTGATACGTTAATCGTTCATGATGAGGCGCACTTAACTCCCGCCTTCAGCCGATTCCTTCACAATGTTTTGGGGTTTCAAAAAAAGAAAGCCTGCATTTCCGGGGTTCCACCCTTAAAGGTTCTTGAACTTTCCGCAACATGCCGGCAAGCCGATACAACTTCATTTCAAATCCACGATGCCGATAGCCATGACGCCAGGGTAAAAGAAAGGCTTTTTGCGAAAAAACAGCTCTACTTCCACGAAGCCCAAAATGGGAAAGAACAGCGACAGAAAATTGTAGAACTGGCCTTAAACCACAATGCCAAGAAGAGCAGGGTAGTTGTTTTTGTCCGTTCACCGGAAGATGCGACAAAAATTCACAGCCTGCTTAAAAAAAAGCTGTATGAAAAAGCAGAAAAAGCGTGGATAGAAACAAACAACACAAAAACAATCCCCAAAAAAACAAAAGAAACACTGACAGCACTGTGTGAAGATTCCATCTCAATCCTGACAGGTGAAATTCGTGGCCATGAGCGGGACATACTTCTGGAAACACCCGGTATGCTTCCTTTCACCGGAAAAGCCGAAAAAAACAAAACCGCCTACCTGATTTCCACGTCCGCCGGCGAAGTGGGCATGGACCTTCACGCCGACCATATGGTTTCCGACCTATCCACTCTTGATTCCATGATACAGAGACTGGGCCGGGTCAATCGTTTCGGGCAGACCGAAGCACGGGTGGATGTGGTTTATGAAGCATCCATTAAAGAAAGACCACGGCAAAAAACTTTGTCCCTGTTTAAAAAAACAGAGGAGGTTGAGGGGGGCGTTGATGTCAGTCCTGTTGCCCTGACCAGGCTGTTGGAAAACGACGCTGTTGCTGAAGCATTTTCCCCGGTTCCTGAAATAGTGGAGACGACCGATATCCTTCTCGATCTATGGGCACAAACCTCTTTGGCGGAAATTCCAGCTCGCCCGGAGGTTGCGCCCTGGCTTCACGGCATTCAGGACAACCTGCCGGAAACATGGATGGCATGGCGCATGGAAGTACCGCTTCTTGTGAATTCCGATTTAACAGACGACGATATTTCACGCTGGTTCCAGAAAATTCCCATATCTTCCAAGGAAACCCTGCGCAAACCGACTTATAGGCTGAAATGGACCGGTACAGCAGAAAAAAAATGGGTCGAAAAACATAGAGACGAATATGTTTTTGTCATAACCGGCAAAGGCCAGGCCCAACGGATCAAAGTTGAGGATCTGGCCGAACAAAACAATCACCTGAACTTTGCAACCATCATCTTTCCAGCTCAATTGGGCGGCTTAAATAAAAACGGTTTTTTTGACATCAAAACCGAAACGCCTGCAGATGATGTGGCAGACGTTCTGGGGCAGCGTATGATCTTAGAAAGATACGGGAGCCAATATCGCTTTGTCACGCTGGCCAAATGGATGGAAATGGAGAGCCAGAAGGAAAATGAAGAACAGGGCAACAAGACCGGGTGGTTCCAATGGGTTTCCTTGAAGGATGCAATAAGAAGAATGGAAGACACACAAAAGAAAAGGGCCGTCCTTAAGCTGAAGGTCCGCGAGGCCGAAGAGTGGCAGGATGAGGATGAGCTGCAGGAACTGTGGCTGGTGCTGTTGAGAGAAGCCAGGTCCCGGGCCGCAACTGGCCATGGCGACATCCCGACCATAGAGGAACACAACCGGGCTGTCGCGGATACAATTAAAACCATGACTGAGAAAGCGGGGCTTCCAAACGATATAGGCGAGGCGTTACTGTTGGCGGCCAGATATCATGATGCGGGGAAAGCCCATGACCGCTGGCAGAGGGCAGCGGGATTTGAGCCCTCCGCAGTTGGATTCAAACCGCTGGCCAAGCCAATATCCGGCGGCATAGACTGGCGCATGCTCGACGGCTACCGCCACGAACTTGGCAGCCTGTTAAAGGCCATTGAGACTGACGAGATAATGACCCACCCCGAAAGTGATCTGATCCTGCACTTGATCGCCACCCACCACGGATGGGCAAGGCCCCACTTTGAAGACCCGGCCTTTCCGCCCGAAATCGACGAGAAAACCCGGCAGCAAGTAAATCTCGGCATCATGACGCGTTACATACACTTGCAGGAGCGTTTCGGCTACTGGCAACTGGCATGGCTGGAGTCACTGCTCCGCCGAGCCGACGGCATAGCTTCAGCTCAACAGGTGGCTTACGAGGAGGTAAACGATGATTGACATGCAACCAGAGGCAACCATCACCATACCGGTTGATCCTTATAATCCAGGCCAGTTCTTTGCCTGCTGTGGTCTGCTGGAGTTGACCCACCGGCTGACACAACCCGGCTATCGTGCCCTGGGCTGGTTTGAAATTATTGACAATGCACATCCCCGATTTTCAATCACAGCCTTTAACCGGGATGCCCCGATCACGCTTGAGCAGACAATCAGCTACCTTAAAAAATGCAAAATCACAGCTACGAACCAAGACTCTAAAGAAGGTCCCGTTATACTGGAGGAGCCGTTTAACATTCATCTCGACTGGCGTTCCCCCTTCCCACAACATAATCTCGTCAAAACCTTTACCGGGCAGCAAAACATTTTTAAAATTGTCCGGGCTTTGCAGCAGGCGATGCCTGAATCCTGCGATACTGAACTGCTGAATGCCCGTGGCCCGGTTGACAGAACTGTTACAGCATTCAGTGTTGAAAAGGCAGAAAACAGTATCGATGCCGGTTTTTCCATGGATGTTCAGAAAGGGCGGTTGCTCAGAGAGCCACCCGTATTCTTGGAATTTCTCGCGTTGATCGGTGTACAACGGTTTTGCCCGAGACAAGGGAAAAACCGTCTTGATCGCATATATTATGCCTGGCAAAATCCTCTGCCCTCGCCCCTGGCCGCAATAGCCGTGTCAAAACCGTTAAAAAATGTGCTCCAAAAAGGTTTTATTTTTCAAATGTATAACCGGGAGTCAAAAGGCCGGTACAAAGGCTTTGCCCCTTCACGTGAACTGACACAAAAAAAGGAGAAAACGCATGAATCAACACACAGACACCAGGTTGGACAATTTTATTCAGAATGACGCAATCGCCGCAATCGTCATGCGGCAAAACCTTAAACCAGTGGAAGGCGACCATGCGGTCATCTTCCCGCCCACCTATAAAGACATTGGCTACAACATTGACAAGCTTGACCTGTCCGGCGAGATCAAAACCGTCTGCACAATCGACAGCGTCGGGTCACAGGCCAACCGCATGGAACCGATCTTTAAAAAACCGCCATATTCTGACCTGATTCCCCGGATTAAAGTCGAGATCAGAAAACAGGCCCCAAGGGGAGAGGAAATAGGCGAACTCATCGATGAAGTGGATCTTCTGGATGCAGGCCACCGTATTGCCGACGCTGTGGTGCGCTTTTCCGACGGCGCGGAGGAGATTGAAACGGCTTTTGAAAAATTAAAAAAAGGGGACGCCTCTGCCATGGCAAAACTTGCCCCCACCTCGCTGGTCTTTGGCTGCTGGGATTCCCGTGGTTCCTCTGTGAAACTGCCACGCATTGTCAGGTCTGCTATCAGGGCTTATAACGCATATAAATTGACACGTTCGGCCCAATATGTCCCGGCAACAGAAAATTATGAAGAAGCATTCGTGAAGCTGAGCGACAAGGAAAGAAACAAATTCTCTAAGGCAGGTATGAATCATGCTCTACGCACCGGTGAGCCGGGTGGGGTAATACTGGATTCAAACGGTTATATCCTAAAGGAGGCGGTTTTGAGCCTTTCGGCACTGCGCGCCCTGCAAGCGCAGGAGGATGAAGCCACTATGAAGCTGCAAAGATATATCCTCGGTCTCTCCCTTGTTTCACTCACCGCTCCCCAGGACCCGCTGCTTCGCATGGGCTGTGAATTGACCGCGGACCCGGACAGGCCGGGGACATGGGAACAGGTCAACTGCGATGGCACACGCGCCCCTGTTGCCATCTCTCATGACGATGCGATCGCCTTTGCCAAGCAGGCTGCTGAAGAGTTTGGGGTCGGGAAATCGAAAACATTTATATTTGATCCTAAAATAGCCAAGGAAGCATTGCATAAAAAGGACAAAGAGGATGAGGGCAAATAATCATGAAAACACTCTGTATAACCATACATTTTCTGGACGAACGGTTTCACGGCCAGGGAGACTACGGACCGGAATGGCCGCCATCGCCGTTTCGCCTCTTCCAGGCCATGCTGGCCGCATCATCGAGAAATGGGAATGACGCAGACGACGCTTTTCAGTGGCTGGAACAACTTTCTCCGCCACAGATACTTGCGCCGCAGGCAAGTGAAGCCAAAAGATTCAAAACATATGTTCCTAATAATGATTCGGACAAAAAATTTAAACGGCAAGACAATCGTGAGGGAAAAATTTTTCAGCCCGTTAACATTTCCAGTGATTGCCCTGTTTGTTATCTTTGGCAGACAGAACCGGACGACCAGGGTGTTGCTGAAAAAATTGCGCTTCAGGCGCGGCAGGTCACAGCAGTTGGTTGGGGCATTGACCTGGTTGCCGTTGATGCAAAAATTCTCTCAAAAACAGGGGCAGATAATTTGATCGAAAATTATCCGGGGTTTCACTGGAAACCTACAACCTACTCGCAAAATGTGCTCCGATGCCCCAAACCGGGATCGCTTGCCGACCTCAGGGACGCGTACCGGTCCTTTTTGAATCGCTTTGAAGGCAATATCTACCGCCCGGCCCGCAAGCCAATGGAGTTTGCCGAAATCGCATATGCCAGGGTCGGCGCAGTGGAACGCAGGGTCTCCCCTTTTAAACTCCTGCGTCCGGAAGACGATTCAGACAGGTGGGCAAATTTTGACCAGCGCCGTGCAATGGAGATCGCGGCGTGGGTTCGGGGGTATCTGTGCCGGGCCTCAAAGGTTATGGACTTCCCCGGAGATTCGGAGGTGTATGTCGCCGGGCATGTGCCCTGGCATAAAAAAAACGACAAGACCCCGCCACGGTTTTCCTACCTGCCGGTCCCTTCCATTGGCCATGACTATGCAGACGGCAGGATTCGCAGGTTTATCGTTGCCGAGCCTTACGGCGGCGATGGCAGGTATGTCCAATGGGCGCGGCGCGTATTGGCAAACACGGTGGCAACCGACAAGAAAGGCGATCCACAAGCCATGCTGCGGCCCATGGAACGGCCAGACAACATAATTCGTCTTTACACGAGAGAGGCCAAAACGTTTTACTCTGTCACGCCCGTTGTCCTGCCTGGTTACGATGACATGAAATATCGTAAAGCCGAAAAACTTGTAATAAAGGCTATCAAGCAGGCCGGGTTTGCCGACGACGACGTGGAAGACATATACCTGCAAAAAGCTCCGTTTCATCGCGGAAGTTACGGCCCACGGTCCTATGCCCTGCCCCGATATCTTGAGGGACGGTCGGCCATGCACGTTCGGTTGACATGGAAAGATTCGATTGCGGGGCCGCTGGCCATTGGCGCGGGCCGCCATTTCGGCCTCGGCCTGTTCACACCGGAAGCGGGGTAACGATTGGACAGAATGGTTACAGCAGACAAATCGATTCCAAATAATCCGCCGGTGCTCATCCCGGCCCGCATGGTCAACGAGTATGCCTACTGTCCCCGGCTGGCCTACCTGGAGTGGGTGCAGGGGGAATGGGCCGAATCGGAGGATACGATAAAGGGGGCCTGGGCACATCGGCGTGTGGATAAGCCGGACATTTTCCCTGATGATGCAGACCTGAAGGCCCTCGGCGGACGAAAAATTCGGTCGGTCACCATGAGCCTGGAAGAATTGGGGATAATAGCCAGGGTGGATCTGCTGGAACTCCATGATGACCACGTTATCCCGGTGGAATACAAAAAAGGCAAAAGGCCCCATGTTGCCAGGGGGGCATGGGAATCAGATCTCGTGCAGTTGTGTTGTCACGGGTTAATCTTAAAAGGGCATGGATATGTGGGAATCAGATCTCGTGCAGTTGTGTTGTCACGGGTTAATCTTAAAAGGGCATGGATATGTCTGTAATGAAGGCTTTATCTATTTTGCCGGATCAAAAGAACGGGTGCGGGTTATATTTGACGATGCGCTTATTGAGCAGACTCACGACATCATCGACAGTCTTCGCCAGTTGCAGGAGCCGGATGCCGTTATTCCCGAACCACTGATAAACAGCGCCAAGTGCCCCAGGTGTTCACTTGTAACGATCTGTATGCCCGATGAAATCGCATTTTTTAAAAAAGAGAACCAGCCGCCGAGGACCATCGTTCCCCGCTGTGAAGACACCTTTCCTCTTTATGTTCAGGAACCGGGGACCTTCATAAAAAAGAACGGGGGGATTCTTGAGATCAGAAAAGATAAAGAAAAACTGGGTGAAGCCCGGCTGGAAGAAATATCGCAGGTATCCCTTTTCGGACCTGTAGGCATATCCACCCCGACTGTACACGAATTGATACGGCGTGGCGTTTCGGTGAACTATCACAGTACTGGCGGCTGGTTTGTGGGGCGCACCGACGGGCCTTGGCACAAAAACGTGGAGCTACGAACATTCCAGTACAAAAAAAGTTTTGACCCGGCATGTTGCCTTGCACTTGCCCGCAAATTTGTCAGGGCCAAAATAGCCAACTGCCGAACCCTTCTGCGACGCAACAGCAACGATAAAGCTGATGATTCGGTTCTTTTTTCATTGGAGCAATATAAAACCAAGGCTGAAAAAGCCACGAGCCTCGAAACGCTGCTTGGCATCGAGGGTGGGGCGGCGGCAGCTTATTTTAGCAGGTTCAGGGATATGCTGTGCGGAGAAAACTTTCGTTTTGATTTTTCCGGAAGAAACAGAAGACCGCCAAAAGACCCTGTCAATACCATGTTGAGCTTTGCATATGCAATGCTTACCCGCGAGTGGGTCAACACTCTGACATCTGTGGGGTTTGATCCCTACCGGGGATTTTTCCATCAACCACGATTCGGACGCCCCGCCCTGGCCCTTGATATGATGGAATCTTTTCGGCCGCTGGTGGCTGACTCCGTAGTGATTACGGCGATCAACAACCGGGAAATCAAGCCTGATGATTTTCAGCAAACACCGTTGGGATGCCACTTTTCAGGCGCAGGTAAAAAAAAATTCATAAAAACATTTGAAAGGCGGCTGGCACATGAAATAACACACCCCATATTCGGTTATAAAATAAGCTACAGGCGTGTTTTTGAGGTACAGGCAAGGCTGCTGGCAAGGTTCCTGGCCGGTGAAATTGATTATTACCCCGATTTTACGACACGGTAAAACAATGAATAGCGACCATCTTTATATCGTGGTGTATGATATCGCCGATTCAAAACGATGGCGAAAAGTCTACAAAACGGTCAGGTCATTTGGGCAATGGGTCCAGTTATCGGTGTTTCAATGTGTTTTAAGCAACAAGCAACTGTTGCGGCTGGAGCATGCCTTGGAAGAATGCATTAAACACGGTGAAGATCATGTATTGATCGCAGATATCGGGCCTGCCAACCGGGTGGCCTTACGATTTAAAAGCCTTGGCAAAAAATTTGAACCGGTAGAACGCAAGGCTACAATTGTATGATGCCGGAAGATATTTTTTTGCCGGTGCGTTTCGAGCAGTGAGGTAACAAAAAAACCGTGGGTACTGCTCGAAAACAGTATTGCTCTTTGAAAATCAGTATAATATAGTCTGATCACAAGGAATGGGGAGATATTTTACAATGCTGTGTATGTCAAAAAAAGCAGCGTTCGTTTTTAAGTACTTAATTGCCTTATTTTTAACAAGATCATAATGTGGCTGTATTCCGCAGCATAACTGCTGCGGCCCCATTGAAGCCACCAGTTGAGGATAGTTGCAGGCGTGACGCCAACTGTATTCCGCAGCATAACTGCTGCGGCCCCATTGAAGCCGGCCATTTGATGCTGTCAAACTCCATGATCTGGTAGTATTCCGCAGCATAACTGCTGCGGCCCCATTGAAGCCGCCCAGTTCTTCTGCCGGCGAAGCGTCAATCCCGAAGTATTCCGCAGCATAACTGCTGCGGCCCCATTGAAGCTCAGGTTCTGTTCTCAGCCTATACCAAACTTTTGCGCCGTATTCCGCAGCATAACTGCTGCGGCCCCATTGAAGCTTCACCTTTCTTGGAAAGTTTGTCCATCAAAAATCGGTATTCCGCAGCATAACTGCTGCGGCCCCATTGAAGCTGGGCTATAATCCCCACTCGTACGTTGGGGACATGAATGTATTCCGCAGCATAACTGCTGCGGCCCCATTGAAGCTTGTGTATATTAGGCTTTCCTTCATCACTCTCACGATGTATTCCGCAGCATAACTGCTGCGGCCCCATTGAAGCAATCGATTGGGTAATACCTGAATACAAGGCATCGGATGTATTCCGCAGCATAACTGCTGCGGCCCCATTGAAGCAAACACACGACCCTGCGAAAGCACAACTATCCACCTGGTATTCCGCAGCATAACTGCTGCGGCCCCATTGAAGCAAATTCCGTTTCAACACCAACAACACGAGTCACTGCTTGTATTCCGCAGCATAACTGCTGCGGCCCCATTGAAGCCCCGGTCTTATCGTCAATCTGCCCCATGCGGTCAAGGAGTATTCCGCAGCATAACTGCTGCGGCCCCATTGAAGCAGGGTATCAATGTAATGGCAAGGCGTAAACAAATAGGTATTCCGCAGCATAACTGCTGCGGCCCCATTGAAGCGACATGGGTTGCCACATGGGTCGCCCGGTCTTATCGTCGTATTCCGCAGCATAACTGCTGCGGCCCCATTGAAGCGTCTGAACGGCTATCTCCACATCCTTGTCGGTCGGAGTATTCCGCAGCATAACTGCTGCGGCCCCATTGAAGCCGCAACTTTGGCAACTTTCAGCCAGTCTGCCGCTATGTATTCCGCAGCATAACTGCTGCGGCCCCATTGAAGCTTGTACACGCCATCGGCGGCATCAAAAGTCCAAGTTGTATTCCGCAGCATAACTGCTGCGGCCCCATTGAAACGGATGGTATGGTTCCGGTAACAGACAATGAAAGGCGTGGGTTTATCAGGAGGTGCGGGTTGGCTACC